>NZ_JASJVI010000027.1:0-41416 GCF_035019865.1 Cryobacterium sp. 10I5 | reverse complement strand
ACGTTCCCGAGCCGACTTAACGTCGATCTGCGACACTTCACGGAGCTGCCGCAGCATCCGTCGGTGAAAGGGCGGCGCGGGAGGCTGCGGACAGCACGAGCGTCGCCGCCACCGCGCCGACGGCGACGAGCGCGGCGGTGAGGGTCGTCACGAGCGCGTCCGGGCGCACGATCGACTGTCCGGCGAGCGCCTGCCCGGTGAGGATCGCGAGGACACCGAGATAGAGCCCGATCACGAGCCGGACCAGCCGCAACCGCACCACCGGTGCACGCAGCATGACCAGCCGGGAAGCGAGCACCTCGAGCAGCAGGGCCGAGAGCGGGATCACCTGGAGGGCGTGCATTCCGACGAAGTGCGGAATCCGCAGGTCGCCGGCGACGGTGCTCCAGCCGAGGAGCGGGAGCCCCGGGCCGCCGTCAGGGACGCCGACGGTGTGCGCACCGACGATGCCCTGGAAGGCGTCGAGTTGTGCGGCGGTCGGCCCGGTCATCAGGAACGCGAGGCCCATCCCGATCACGGCGATCACGCTGCCGGCCCGGATCGCGAGTGACCTGGCGGGATCGCCGAGGTCCGTGCGGAACAACAGCACCGCCGTGAGGAGGGCGGCCATCCAGACGACCACGATCGAGACGGCCATCACCGACCACAGCGTCGCCGACACCGGGGTGGACACATTGAAGTGGCTCGTGACGCCGAGGGAGGCTGCACCGACGATGATCACCATTTCGATGACGAGCCCGATCGTCGACACCGTGCCGATCCACCAGGCCAGTCGACGACGACGCGCGGAGAGGATCCCGAGCAGCCAGGCGAGGCTCGCGGCGTAAATGAGCACGCTGAGCGAGAACTTGAGCGGCTTGGCCCAGACCGGCGCGCCGGTGAGGATGCGCTGGTCCACCAGCAGCCCGACCAGGCAGACCACCACGAGGACCGCCATGGCCGCGGTGGCCGCGAGCAACGGTCGATGCCAGGCGAGGGTGTGCGGTGCGGGCCAGGCGGTGGCCGGTCGTTGGCCGGCGTCGACGGAGGCCGGCGATGTCGCGCGGCCGGACGCCGGGCGCTCTGGAAACTCGGGGGTGGTCATGGGTCGCTCCCTGTTCTGTCGGTCGAGTGGTGGCGGTGCGGTAGGTCGTGCTGTCGTGCTGTCGTGCTGTCGTGCTGTCGTGCGATGTTCAGGGGGTATGGTCGGGTGTCGACTCGGGCGGCTGTCCGTAGCGGAGGGCGGCGATGTGTTCCTGCGCCGCGCGGCGGAGGCCGGAGAAGAGCTTGTCGCCGAGAACGGTGCCGACGACGACGGTCTCGCCCTTCGCGGCCCGGTCGACCCGGGCATCCAGTTCGTCGATGTCGGCCTCTGCGGCCAGCAGGGCGGCGGCGGCGTACCGGTCGAACCAGCCGCGGACGTCGGTCTGGCCGACCTCCGCGAACGTGTCGACGACCCGCGCCGCGGCCAGTCGACCGGGGTTCGCCGCCGAGACATGCCAGCCGGCGGTGAGGGCGTCCACCCGGGCCAGCGCTTCCGCGCTCACCGTGGACTCGTCGATCGTGGCAGACACCGAGTGCTGGGCGATCTCGAACGTCTCCGGCAGCGACCGCTCGGAGTCGATGGCCTCGAGTACCCGCCGGACGGCCGCGACGCTCAGTCCGCCGACCTCGGTGAGGCCGCGGATCAGGCGGATGCGCTCGAGGTGCGACTCCGCGTACAGCGCCTGGTTCGGCCCGGATCGCTCACCGCCGGCGAGGAGGTTCTCCCGCTGGTAATACTTGATCGTCGCAACGGGGGTCCCGCTCCGGGTGCTCAGTTCTGCCATTCTCATCGCTTGTCCTGGGCCGGCAGGCCGGCAACCTCGAGGGCACGGTAGCTCGCGATGACCTCGGGAAGGGACTGCTCCCAAGGCGTCGCCGACACATCGAGCAGTCGTTCGGTCTCGGCGGCGTCGACGACGAAGGGGGCGGTGAACTGGTAGTCGGAGTCGTTGGCGGCGCGGATGAACGGTACGAACATCCCCAGCACGCGCAGCAGCGCCGGGCTGAGCCTGGCCAGGCTCCCCCGCTTGCCCGTGAGTGCGTCGACCCGGGCCGCGAGCTCGGTGCGGGAGAGCGGTTCGGCCGCCGGCACGTGCCAGACGCGACCCCACGGCCCGCGGTAGTCCGCCGCCGAGAGGAGGGTCGCGACGATGTCGGCCAGGTAGCACCAGCTGTGCGGGGCGTCGGGGCTCCCGAAGACGCGCGCGGTCTTTCCGGCGACCAGCGGACCGAAGAAGGCGCTTCCGAGCTGGGAGGTCTTGCCCGCTCCCGGGCCGAAGTAGTCGCTCGCGCGCACCTCCACGACCTGGATTTCGCCGCGCTTGGCGGCGTCGAGGGCGAGCTCCCAGCCCTCGGTGCGCACCCGGCCCTTCGGCTCCGTCGGATGCTGCGGAGTCGCCTCGGTCATCGGCATCGGGCTGCCCTCTCCGTACCCGTAGAGGTTGCCCATCAGCACGAGCCGGGCCCCGGACCGGCGGGCGGCTTCGATCGCGGCCCGGAACATCGGCGGCCAGAGTTCTGGCCAGCGGTGGTACTGGCTGGGGCCGGTGACGAGGAAGATCGTGGCGGCGCCCTCGGCAGCCGCAGCGAGGGCGTCCACGTCCGAGGCGTCGACGACGAGGGCACGGGCGCCGGGGACGACCGTGCCGCTGCGGGTGCCCAGGGTGACGCTGTCACCACGTTCGACAAGCGCTGCGGCGAGCGCCCTGCCGATGTACCCGGCGCCGACAACGAGTTGGTCAGTCATGAGTCCTCCTTGAGTGGGGCTCGCCCCTTCAGATACCTGAACTATCTGATGCTCAGAGTAGCTGATACAAGCGCTATCCGATAGTGGAACTATCCAGATGTGCCCGGCCAACGTCGCTGAGGTGTCGCATATCGACCTTCCTGAGCCGACGGAACCTCGATTCGCGACACCTCACGGAACCTCAGCGGCGGCTACGCCTCGGGGGCGAAGAAGGCGCCGATCGCCGCACTGAGCGCGACCGGGTCGGCCACGTGGCAGAGTTCGCGGGCCGAGTGCATCGACAGGAGCCCGATGCCGACGTCGACCGTGTGGATGCCGAGCCGGGTCGCGGTGAGCGGGCCGATCGTCGAGCCGCACGGGACCGTGTTGTTCGAGACGAACTCCTGGTAGGCCACGCCGGCCTGCGCGCAGGTGCGGGCCCAGAGGGCGGCACCGGCGGCATCCGTGGCGTAGCGCTGCGTCGCGTTGATCTTGAGCAGCGGGCCGGCCCCCGGCACCGGCAGGTTCGCCGGGTCGTGCTTCTCGGGGTAGTTCGGGTGCACGAGGTGCCCGGCGTCGACCGAGAGGCACCAGGAGCCGGCGTATGCGCGCAGCTTGTCGGAGGCGGATGCCCCGAGTCCGGACCCGATCCGGGTCAGGACATCGTCGAGAAGCGGTCCGCTCGCCCCCGACCGGGTCTGGGAACCGAGTTCCTCGTGGTCGAAGGCGGCGAGGACACTCGTGCCTTGGACCAATCCGGCGGCGGCATCGACACCGGCTGTGCCGTCGTCCGCCACGGCGAGGAGCGCGACCAGGCCCGCGTGCACCGACGACAGGTTGTCGAGGCGTCCGGCGGCGAAAAGCGCGTTGTCGAGGCCGAAACGTGCGGGGGCCGCGGTGTCGGCGGTCAGGAGGTCGTAACCGGCCACATCCGCCGCCTCGAGCCCGGCAAGGCCGGCGAGGTGGGCGAGGAGGTCGGCAGCGGCGAGGTCGCCGACCCCGTAGACCGGGTTCAGGTGCCGCTGGCGGTCGAGGGTGAGGCCGTTGTTGGCGTCACGGTCGAGGTGGATGGCGAGCTGCGGGATGCGCAGGAACGGGCCGGTGCGCACGAGGTGCTCCGTGCCGTCGCGGGTGACGAGGCGTCCGGCGAGTTCGAGCTCGCGGTCGAGCCAGGAGTTGAGCAGCGGGCCACCGTAGACCTCGACGCCGGCCTGCAGCCAGCCTCTGCTGCCGATGGTCGGCTTCGGCTTGAGCTTGAATCCGGGCGAGTCTGTGTGCGCTCCGAGGATGCGGAACGGCGACGCCGGGCCGACACCGGCCGGCTGCACCCAGGCCACGACCGCGCCGTCGCGCACGATGAAGTGCCGCCTGGCCACGCCCGCGCCGCTGTCCGCGCCACTGCCGACCGCGCTGCCCGGCCACTCATCGCGTTCGTCGAGCCGGGTGAATCCACCGGCCTCGAGCCGGCGCGCGAGTTCCGCGGCGGCGTGGTACGAGGACGGCGACGCTGCGATGAAGCCGGCGAGGTCGTCGATGTACTCTGGGTGCGAATCCGGTGCAAAGGTCATCCCCCTATCCAAGCACCGGCCGACGACGGGCATGCACGAGGGCTTTCGCCGGACGGATGACCGCAGAAGGGTGTGCCATGGTCCCGACCGTCCGGCCGAGCAACACCGCCGATGCGAGCACCGTTCCGAGGCGCCCGCCGAGCACCGTCGCGGATGCCGTCGCGGGCGGCGACGCGGCTGCCGACGCCTGGGTGCTGCGCTTCGAGGGCTTCGACCCGGCCACCGAGGGCGTCCGCGAAGCGCTCTGCGCCCTCGGCAACGGTTACTGGGGCACCCGGGGCGCTTCCCCAGAGGCGTCGGCGGATGCCGTCCACTACCCGGGTACCTACCTCGCCGGCGTCTACAACCCGGTGCACACCGAGCTCGGCAGCCATTCCCGCGACGATGAACACATGGTCAATGCCCCCAATTGGCTCGCCCTCTCGTTCCGCATCGGCACCGCGGACTGGTTCCGGCCAGAAGACCCCGGAGTCCTGGACTACCGGCAGGAACTCGACCTCCGGCGCGGCCTGCTGACCAGGGTCATCCGCTTTCGGGACGCCGACCGGCACACGACAACGGTCACCTCGCGGCGTTTCGTGTCCCAGTCCGACCCGCACGTCGCCGTGCTCGAGACGACCTTTGAAGCTCACGGCTGGTCGGGCCCGGTGACGGTGCGCTCGGCCGTCGACGGCCGCGTCGCGAACCGCAATGTAGCGGCCGATGCCGCGCTCACGAACAGGCACCTGATGCCACGTACCCGCACCGAGGTCGACGACCGCACCGTGCTCCTCGAAATGGAAACCACCGTCTCGGGCGTGCACATCGCGATGGCCGCGCGCACCCGGGTCTTCGAGGCCGACCCTGCGGGCGCGGATCGGCCGGGCCCACCCCGCGAGATCACGGTGGCCCGGCGATTCCTGAGCGAACCCGGCTTCGTCGCGCACGAGTTCGAGCTGCTCCTCGAGCCTGGGCGACCGGTCAAGGTGGAGAAGACCGTCATCGTCGGCACATCGAGGGACCGCGCCGTCGTGTCGGCGCCGTTCGCCGTGACCGCGTGGATGCGCCGGGTCGCCGACCCGGCGGACCTTCTCGTCGCGCACGAGCGTGAATGGCGCGGGCTCTGGGACGAGTTCGCGGTGAACCTCGACGACAACGAGCACCAGTCCCTCGCGCTCAACCTCAACACCTTCCATGTCTTGCAGACCCTCGCCGGCGTCGACGCCGACCTCGACGCCGGCGTCCCCGCCCGTGGGCTCACCGGGGAGGGCTACCGGGGGCACGTGTTCTGGGACGAAGTCTTCGTCTACCCGGTGCTCACCCTGCGCCGACCCGACCTGAGCCGGGCGCTCATCGGCTACCGGTACCGGCGCCTCGCCCAGGCCAGGGCGGCCGCGACGGCCGCCGGCCTCGAGGGCGCGATGTTCCCCTGGCAGAGCGGCATCGACGGGCGGGAAGTGACCCCGGCCGAACTGTTCAACCCGCGCACCAATGAGTGGATGCCCGATCATTCCCACAACCAGCGCCACGTCGGGCTGGCCGTCGCCTACAGCGTGTGGACGTACTACCAGGCCACAGGGGACGTCGACTTCCTCATCCACCAGGGTGCCGAACTGCTGCTGGAGGTCACGCGGTTCTTCGCGGCCCTGGCCACGTACGACGAGAGCGCCGATCGGTTCGACATCAGTGGAGTCATGGGACCGGACGAATTCCACGATGGAGCCCCCGGAGCGCCCGGAACGGGGCTGCGCAACAACACCTATACCAACGTGATGACCGCCTGGCTGATGGCGCGGGCCGTCGACACGGTCGCCGTGCTGAACGGGCGCAGCTGCCGGCCGCTCTGGAACCGGCTCGGCCTGCGCCCGGGCGAGGTCGACCGCTGGCGGCACATCGGCAGCCGGCTCCGGCTGTCGTTCCTGCCCGGAGGGGTGCCCAGCCAGTTCGACGGATACGAGGCACTCCCCGAGTTCGACTGGGCGGGGTATCGCGCCCGCTACGGCGACCTCGGCCGACTCGACCTGATCCTCAACGCGGAGGGCGACAGCACGAACAACTACCGGGTGTCCAAGCAGGCCGACGTGCTGATGCTGCTCTACCTGTTCTCGGCCGAGGAACTGCGGAGGCTGCTGCACGGGCTGGGGTACCCGCTGCCGCCGGAGGCCGTCGTCGCCACGGTGGACTTCTACGGGTCCCGGTCCACGCACGGGTCGACCCTGAGCAACGTCGTGCATTCCTGGGTGGAGGCCCGTCGCGACCGGGAGCGCTCCTGGCAGTTCCTGACCAGGGCCCTGGACAGCGACCTCGCCGACATTCAGGGCGGCACCACCCACGAGGGCATCCACCTCGGCGCGATGGCGGGGTCCGTGGACATGATGGTGCGGTGTTACAGCGGCCTCGAGATCCGCGACGACATCCTCTGGCTGCATCCGGTGCTCCCCGCGGAGCTCGGTGCGTTCTCCTTCAGCATCAACTACCGGGACCACCCGATCCGGCTCGAGCTCACGTCGACGAACCTGCGCGTGACACTCAGCACCGGCGGTGCCCCGCCGATCCGGGTACGGGTGGATGGCCAGGACGCCTGGCTCTCCCCGGGCCAGGTCCGCGATTTCCCACTGGTCCCGGAGCAGAGGCCCTAGACTGGCCGCAATCGACTAGGTGGGGGCACAATGACCGACGGATCAGGCAATTACTTTCCGCTGCCTGCGGCGGCTCCCGCGGCGGGCTGGTATCCGGACCCCGCAGGCTCCCCTCGCCAGCGCTGGTGGAACGGCGCGGCCTGGACCATGGACCTGCACTATCCCGAGCCTCCCGTCTACGGGCGCCTCGCTCCAACCAGGGTCCTCGCACCCGACACGCCCGCCTACACCGCGGCCATCTGGATCATCACGCTGCTGCCGCTCCTGTCGCTCATCAACGTGGCGTCGACCGACCTCACCGCGGACTTCAACCGGGGGCTGTCGGAGGGCTCCACCGGCACGACGACGTCGGCGACGGATGTCCTCAGCCAGCTCCTCAGCATCGCCGTCTACGCGGCATCGGTCACCCTCGCCTACTTCGACCGGCGCCGGCTGCTCGCCGACGGGTTCACCCGCCCGTTCCACTGGGCCTGGACCTTCCTCTCCTCCGGTGTCTACGTGATCGGCCGCTCGATCGTCGTTCGCAACCAGGCGGGCCGCGGCCTGACCCCGATCTGGGTCTGGACCGGCATCGTCGTCCTCACGACGCTGGTCACCTTCGCCAAGTTCGCGGCCCTCGTGCCGCTCTTCCTCACGACGATCGGCTCGGGCATCGCGGCCTGAGCGGCAGCCGGCGAGCGCGGGTGTTCCGCCGCTCCGCGGGTGGCGCACAACCCGCGGAGCGGCGCACGTCCCGCGCTCGAGCGCGGAATGGCTCGAGCTCGCCTAGACCTCGCTCTGCAGTGCGGCGCGGGCGAACGCGGCCCCGCCGGGGGTGATCGTCCAGTTCAGGTGATCCCGGATGGTGGTGTCGAACACGCCGAGGTGGTTCAACAGGCGCCACTTGACGAGGACGATCTGAGACGCCGCACCCGGCGACAAACGCTCGCCGTTCTTCTGCCCCCAGCCGACGGTCTCGAGGCCGAGCGCGAGAGCCTGCTGGAACAGGGCGGCCTCGGTGAACCCCCGCCGGGCGATGAGCACCAGGAGGAGGCTCGTGGCGTCCGCCTCGACGGGCGAGCGACTCGTGCGGATGGTCCGCGCGAGGTGCCACCACAGCTCGCGCGGGTTTTCGGCGAGGGCCCGACCCCTGCTCGTGAGCATGAGCCGTCCCTTGCTCACCCGCAGCAACCCGACCCGGCGGAGGTGGTCGCGCAGCTCCTGCAGCGGAAGCATGTTGACCTCACGGTTGACCGTCACGGTCCAGCCCCAGTCGAGCTCGGTCGTCGCCGCGAGCACATCGACAGGCGGCAGGTAACCGGCATCGGTGAGGCGGATGCCGTCGGCACCGACCCGGCGCAGGATCCACTGAACGTGTCCCACCATCCGGTGCATCGCCCGCTCGGGAAGCAGGATCGTGTCGTTGACACGCGCCTCGGCGAGCACGAGCCGGAAGCCGGCGATCGCGTCGGGGTGCATGCGGGATTCGAGTTCCTGGGTGACCTTCACGCTGCGAGCCTACCGAGCGTCCCTGCAGAACTGTCAGCGGTACCTGCGAAGCTGGGACGATGACCGACACCCGGACCGACACCCGCGCATCCGCCCGTGAGATTCTGCGCACCCTCGTGGGTCGTGACGACGCCGACTTCCACGATGGGCAGTTCGAGGCCATCTCCACCCTCGTCGACGACCGCCGCCGCGCGCTCGTCGTGCAGCGCACCGGCTGGGGGAAGTCGGCCGTGTACTTCGTCGCGACCCTGCTGTTGCGCCGCCAGGGCGCGGGTCCCACCATCCTCGTCTCGCCGTTGCTCGCCCTGATGCGCGACCAGGTCGCCGCGGCGGCGCGCGCGGGCGTGCGTGCGGTGTCGATCAACTCCTCGAACGCGCACGAGTGGGCCGGTGTGCTCGAGCAGTTGCGGAGGGATGAGGTCGACGTGCTCCTGGTCTCCCCCGAACGGCTGAACAACCCGTCGTTCCGCGACGAGCAGTTGCCCGCGCTCATCAGTCGCGTCGGCCTGCTCGTCGTCGACGAAGCGCACTGCATCTCCGACTGGGGCCACGACTTCCGCCCGGACTACCGGCGGCTGCGCGACCTCATCGCGACGATGCCTGCCGGAGTGCCGGTGCTCGCGACCACCGCGACGGCGAACAGCCGCGTCGTGACGGATGTCGCGGAGCAGCTCGCGCCGGCGGTGGCGGTACCAGGTCAGGCAGCGGGGCCCGGCGTCGTCACCATCCGTGGTCCGCTCGCCCGCGCCTCGCTGCGGCTCGGCGTGCTGCGGCTGCCCGATTCGCGAGCCCGGCTCGCCTGGCTGCTCAGCCACATCGATGAGCTGCCCGGAAGCGGCATCATCTACACCCTCACCGTCTCGGCGGCCGAGGACACCGCACGTCTGCTGCGCGAGGCAGGCCATGCCGTGCGCGCGTACACCGGCCAGACCGACACCGCGGAACGCGAGGAGTCGGAGGGCATGCTCAAGCGCAACGAGGTCAAGGCCCTCGTCGCCACGAGCGCCCTCGGAATGGGCTTCGACAAGCCGGACCTCGGCTTCGTTCTGCACCTGGGCGCCCCCTCCTCGCCCGTCGCGTACTACCAGCAGGTCGGCCGCGCCGGGCGCGCGACCGAGAACGCCGACGTGCTCCTGCTCCCCGGCATCGAGGACGAGGCGATCTGGCAGTATTTCGCGACCTCGTCGATGCCGAGCGAGCACAAGGCGGAGGCCGTGCTCGGCGCCCTCGGCGACGCGGGCGGTCGCCCGCTCTCGACGCCGGCGCTCGAGGCGCGCGTCGACCTCAAGCGCTCCCCCCTCGAGCTGTTGCTCAAGGTCCTCGACGTCGACGGCGCCGTGCGCAGGGTCACCGGCGGCTGGGTGTCGACGGGGCAACCCTGGGTCTACGACCAGGTGCGCTACGAGCGCATCGCGGCCGCCCGGCTCGCCGAACAGCAGGCGATGATCGACTACGAACGGACGACGGGCTGCCGGATGGAGTTCCTGCAGCGCGCCCTCGACGACGACACCGCTGTGCCCTGCGGCCGCTGCGACAACTGCACGGCGGCCTGGTACCCGTCCGACGTCGCCATTGCGGCGGCCTCGGCAGCCGCGGCCTCACTGGACAGGGTCGGCGTCGAGCTCGAACCCCGCGCGCAGTGGCCGACCGGGGTCGCGAGCCTCGGGGTCGACGTCCGCGGCAACATCCCGGTGGGCGAGCGCCTCGCCGCGGGTCGTGCCCTCGCCCGGCTCACCGACCTCGGCTGGGGCGGCGCCCTCCGCGACACGTTCGCGGTCCAGGCGGCGGATGCCCCGGCGAGCGCCGCGATGACGAGCGCCTGCGTGCGGGTGCTCGCCGACTGGAACTGGGACGAACGACCGGCCGCAGTGATCAGCATGCCGTCGCGGCGGCATCCGCTTCTCGTGGCCTCGGTCGCCCGCGCCCTCTCGGAAGCAGGGCGCCTGCCCTGGCTCGGCTCCCTCGACCTGGTCGGAGGCGGCCCAGACGGAAGCAGCGGCGGCAACAGCGCCTACCGCCTCGCCGCGGTCTGGAACCGCTTCGCGGTCGGGCCGGAACTCGCCGCATCACTGGCACCCTTCGCCGGAAAGCCGGTCCTGCTGATCGACGACCTCGCCGACAGCCGCTGGACCCTCACCATCGCCGGGCGGCTGCTGCGCCGGGCGGGCACCTCGGCTGTGCTCCCGTTCGCCCTGGCCCTGCGCTCCTGAAACCGCGAGCGAAACCTCGACGGCACATCGTTCCGATAAGCTCTCCGGGCATTCAGATCCTGGGAGACCCGTGACATCGACACTCAAGACCGAGCGACCTGCTCCGGCACCGCCGCGCGAATCCGCCGTGCGGCGGGACATCCAGGGACTACGGGCCGTCGCCATCGTCGCTGTCGTCCTCAACCACGTGATCCTGTGGCCGACCGGCGGTTTCATCGGCGTCGACATCTTCTTCGTCATCTCGGGGTTCCTGATCACCGGGATCCTGCTCCGCGACCACGAGTCCACGGGGACCATTTCGCTCCGGCGCTTCTACGCCAGGCGCATCCGGCGCATCGCACCGGCCGCGGTGATCGTGCTGGTCGTCACGGCGGTCCTCGCCCACTTCCTGTTCAACACCACGCGGGCGCTCTCCACCCTCTGGGACGCCGCCTGGTCCTTCGTCTTCGCGGCGAACTGGCACTTCACGGCCATCGGCACCGACTACTTCCACGCGACGGACCCGGCCTCGCCGCTGCAGCCGTACTGGTCGCTCTCCGTGGAGGAGCAGTTCTATCTCGTCTGGCCGGTCGCGGTCCTCCTCGTGCTCTCCGTGGGCGCGAAACGCCTGCGCAGCGCCCGCCGCGGCAGGGCCGTCCTCGGCCTGGTGGCGGTCGTCGTCATCGTCGTGTCTTTCTTCTTTGCCCTCGGTGAGAGCGCGACCACGCCCGCCGCCGCCTATCTGTCCACGTTCTCCCGGGTCTGGGAGCTCGGCGTCGGCGCCCTCCTCGCCGCGGCCGCCCCGATCTTCCTGAGGATCCCTGTCGTGCTGCGCGGGCTCCTCGGCTGGGCGGGCCTGCTCGGAATCCTGGCCGGCTTCTTCCTGATCGACGACAGCCTGGCGTTTCCCGGGCCCTGGGCGGCCGTCCCCGTCGCGGCGACCGCGCTCGTGATCGTCGGAGGCATCACCGGCCCGCAGCACTACCTGTTCCCGCTCACGAACCCGCTCAGCGTTTGGATCGGCGATCTCTCGTACTCGCTGTACCTCTGGCACTTCCCGGTGATGGTGTTCCTGCTGATGGCAGACCCCGCGCTCAGCGTCCAGGTCGTCCTCGGCATGATCCTCGCGCTCTCGACCGTGTCGTACTACCTCATCGAACAGCCCTTCCACCGGTCGCCGTGGCTGCACCGGTTCGGCGGCTCCGCGGAATCCAGCCGCCTCGCCTGGCGCACCTGGCGGGAGAAGTTCGGCTCGCAGTTCATCCTCGCCGGGCTGAGCCTGTTCGTGATCGCGACCGTGATCGGCGTCAGCGCCCAGGTCACCCTGCACGGCACGAGCTCCCCGGCCGCGCCGATCGCGGCGCCCGGCCCGGTGGAGGACCCGACGGCGCAGCTGCAGGCCGACCTCGGCGCGGCTGCCTCCTCGACCGAGTGGCCGGGCAACCTCTCACCCTCCCTCGACGACGCGATCGCGACCACGTCGAACAACAACCCGGCCAGGGGTTGCTTCGAGGTCGGAAGCACGCCGAGCTTCGACGGCTGCACCTGGGGCAACTCGGACGCCCCGAATCACATGTACCTCGTGGGCGACTCGACGGCCCTGGCCTATGCCCCCGCGTTCAAGGCGATCGCGGAGGGCAGCAACGGGCAGTGGAAGATCACCACGATCGGCCTGTACGGCTGCCGATTCACCGCCGTGCCCGTGCAGAACGACGGTGCCGGCGTGATGGATGCCTGCCCGCAGCGCAAGCAGGACGTGGCTCAGCGCATCGTGGCAGACAACCCCCGGCTCGTCGTGATCTCGAACGCGTACGCCCTCGGCAAGACGCCCGACCGCACCGCCCTCTCTGCCGAGACCCTGGTCGCCTCGACGGCCGCGGAGGCGGCAACATACAACGCCGCCGGCCGGATCGTCTACCTCGCACCGCCGCCCCTCGGCGCGAACCTCGGCCAGTGCTATTCACCGGTCTCGAGCCCGCAGAACTGCAACGCCGGCATCGACCAGGCCTGGCAGGACTTCGCGGCGGCGACCACCGCGTTGGACGGTACCGGCAGCTTCTTCGTGTCCTCGCTGCCGTTCAGCTGCTATAACGGCGCCTGCCCCGCTTTCGCAGGAACGATCCCGACCAAGTACGACACCGTGCACATGACCGCAGCGTATTCGGCCCACATCGCGCCGGCCATCCGCTTCGCCCTCGGGGCGCTCGGCCTGATGTAGGCGACTCGTTCCGGCGGGGTCAGGCGACTCTGACCTCGATCTCCCCCGGTTCGGCGGCCTCGCTGCCGAAGACCAGGAACCGGTTGGCGATCTTGTCGGTGAAGAACCGGTCGTGGCTGACCACGATGACAGCTCCGGGGAAGTGCACGAGGGCGCGCTCCATCACCTGGGTGCTCGACAGGTCGAGGTGGTTGGTCGGTTCGTCGAGCAGCAGCACGGAGGCCCCGGAGAGCAGGCACTGCGCCATGGCGACGCGTGCCTTCTGACCGCCGGACAGGTTGCCGATCGTCTGCTTGAGGTCGGCCTCGGAGAACTGGAACATCGCGAGGAACCGGTTCACCGACTTGCGCGTCGCGGTGAACGCGAGGCTGCCGGGCATGGCGTTGACCGCGTGGGTGACCGTGTCCTTCTCGTCGAGTTCGGCGAGGACCTGGTTGTAGGACACCGGTGCGATGCCGCCCGCCCAGGTCACGGACCCGGAGTCGGCCTTCTCCTCGCCGTCGAGAACCCGGAGCAGGGTCGTCTTGCCGCTGCCGTTGGCGCCGAGCACCACGATACGGTTCCCGCGCCGGACCTCGAAGCTCAGGTCCGAGAACAGGGCCTTGTCGCCGTAGGACTTGCTCAGGCCCTCGACCCGGCAGAGCACGTCCTTGACGTGCAGGCCGCGGTAGATCTCGGTGATGATCTGGTCGACCGGGCGCGGAGCCCGCGCCTTCTTGATCTGGGCCAGCTGGCCGTCGAGGGTGCGGCTCGCGGCCTTCGCCGCCTCCCTGCGGTCGGAGATCCCCTCTGACTCGAACGCGAGGAGTTCGGATTCATGCACGAACTGCTGCTCGAGCGTCTTGAGCCGGAACTGCTTCTGGATGACGTACTCGCCGAAGTTGCCGGGGTACTCGTGCAGGTGGAAGTTCTCGACCTCGATGATCCGGGTGACGACGGCGTCGAGGAACTTCCGGTCGTGCGAGACGATGATCGCCGCACCGTGGAAGTCGCGGAACCAGGCCTCGAGCCACTCGACGCCGGCGACGTCGAGGTAGTTGGTGGGCTCGTCGAGGAGAAGGACGTCGGGGTGCTCGAGCAGGATCTTGGCGAGCGCGGCCCGGTTGCGCCAGCCGCCGGAGAGCTCGTCGATCGCGCAGATGCGGTGGGCCTCGTTGAAGCCGAGGGTGCTGAGTGCCGTGTCGATCCGGCGCGGGTAGTCCCAGCCGCCGAGCCGGTCCATGTCCTCGAAGAGTTCGGCCTGGCGATGCAGGAGGGCGTCGAAGTCCGTGGCCACGGCGATGGCCGCGTCGATCGATGCGAGTTCGGCTTCGATCGCCTTGATCGGGGCGAAGAGGCCGTGCAGGACCTCGGTGATGGTCGAGGAGCCGTCCAGTTCGGAGAACTGCGAGAAGTATCCGATCGAGACGCCGCTCTCGAGCGTGACGGTGCCGGAGTCCGGCGCCACCTGGTCGAGGATGAGCTTGAGAATCGTGGTCTTCCCGGACCCGTTCTTCCCGATCAGGCCCACCCGGTCGCCCGGCTCCAGCCGGAAGAAGGCGTCGCGCAGGATCTGCGTCTTCTCGAATCGAACACTGACGTCGTTCAGCCTGATCAGGCTCATTGCTGCTGTCCTCTCGAGGGACGCCCAGGGAATTCGGCGAGCGGAGCCCAGTCGAGTCTACAAAACCCTCAGCGCAGCACGTCCATCCGGGCCGGGTCGTCCGGATCGTGCGGCACCCCGCTCCGGGCGGACAGCATCCCGAGACGCACGAGGTCGACGCCGACCAGGTCCGGCCGTCCGTGCAGGCGACCATGCAGAAGACGGCGCCAGGCGACCGGCACGGCCTCGAGTCCCCACCGGCCGGCGAGCAGGGCACCGGCGGCGGCCACGCTCGCGGGATCCGCGCCGCTTCTCGCAGCACGGGAGATCACCTGTTCGACGCGGGAGGCATCCGCTGCACCCTCGTCGCCGAGGATCGCCCACGCTCCCTGCAGGAGCCCACCGACCGTGCCCCTCCGCCGCACGTCGACCGCCCGGCCCTGCCCGGCCGCGGTGAGCTGGGCCTCCCAGATCGCCCGCACTTCGGTCGGCAGGGCCGCGAGTCCGGCCAGAGCATCGAGGCGGCCCTCGAGGACGGCCACGCGAAGCGAGAGCCCGAAGAGACCAGCCGCATCGCCGGCACCTCGATCGGTGGAGGGGTCGCCGCGCTCGGAGTCGGTGAGTGCGATGCCGCGCCCGGAACACACCAGCCGTGCGGCTTCGGCGAGCGCCACCGGGTCGTCGAGCAGGGCGAGGGCGACCGGGGCCGTTCGGAGCAGGCGCCTGCCGGCGGTGCGCGTGGCGGCAGCCGGATCTGCGGCTTCCGGTTCCGCGTCTGCGCCGAGGTCTTCCCGGACGGCCGCCTCCGAGGGGTCGCGGCCGTCGGCCGTGAGCAGCGCGATGTCGACGGCCGCCGCCGTCCGCTCCGACCACTCGAAGTCGTCACCGGAAGCGAGGGCGTCCCCCGCGGCGAGCCCCAGCAGGACGGCAGCGGACCGATCATGCTGTTCGGGTGTGAGCACAGCGACCTCCGTGGCAGGAGCAATGACATCGAATGCGCGCAGCCTACGTCCCGGCGACTCGACCGACAAGGCGGCGGCGCCCTCCGGCACCTCGTTTGCGCGAGCGAAGAACGACCGGTGCGGCGTCTTCGGGCGTCACGGGAATAGTCGGGGTCGCCCGCACCTTGTTAGTCTTCGGACGTCCCCGGTGAACACACCCGGCCCGGAGACTCCCCCGGTGTAGGACCGCCACCCCGGTCCCTCACCTTCCGAAACGTCAAACCGGCGGTTCGATTCCCTGCATTCGCGTTAGGCATTCCCATGAAGCTCACGTTCCCCTCCGCGCTAGTCGCGGGAGCCATCGTCACCCTCGCCGCCCTGTCGCTCACCGCGTGCGCCGCGGGCGGCACCGCCGGCAGCACGAACGGTGCGACGAGCGCCGACGATTCCCTCACCAAGGTGCAGAAAGCGGGAACGCTCACCGTCGGGACAGAGGGCACATACCGCCCGTTCTCGTTCCACGAGAACGGCGCCGGAGACATCACCGGCTACGACGTCGACGTCGTCAAGGCCGTCGCCGCCAAGCTCGGAGTCACCGCGACCTTCCAAGAGACCCAGTGGGACGGTATCTTCGCCGGCCTCGAGGCCGGCCGGTTCGACGCGATCGCCAACCAGGTCTCGATCACCCCTGAGCGCACCGCCAAGTACACCTTCTCCACCCCGTACACCTACTCGACGGGCGTGATCGTCGTGAAGTCGGACAACACGTCGATCACCTCGTTCGAGAGCCTCTCCGGAAAGACGACGGCACAGTCGCTCACGAGCAACTGGAACACCCTCGCCACCCAGAGCGGCGCCAACGTGCAGGCCGTCGAGGGCTGGGCCCAGTCGGTCGCCCTCGTCGAGCAGGGCCGGGTCGACGCCACGATCAACGACAACCTGACCTTCCTCGACTATAAGAAGAACAACGACGCCTCCGGCCTCAAGGTCGCCGCGACGACAACCGACAAGTCGGAGAGCGCCCTCGCGTTCGCCGGCGGCAGCACCGCCCTCGCCACCGCTGTCGACACCGCCCTCGCCGACCTGGCCGCTGACGGTACCCTGACCTCGATCTCGGAGAAGTACTTCGGGGCCGACGTCTCGAAGTAACCAGCAGATGACTCAGTCGAACTGGGATCTCGCCCTCAGTGCACTGGGCCCGATCCTGATGGGCGCCATCCAGGGCACGATTCCGCTCGCGCTCGTCTCGTTCGCGCTCGGCCTCGTGCTCGCGCTCACCCTCGCGCTGATGCGGCTGTCCCGGCTGCGGTGGCTTTCCGCGATCGCCCGGGTGTTCATCTCGATCGTGCGGGGAACCCCGCTCCTCGTGCAGCTCTTCGTGATCTTCTACGGGCTGCCCTCGCTGGGCCTGCTGATCGACCCGTGGCCGAGCGCCGTGATCGCCTTCTCGATCAATGTCGGCGGGTATGCGGCCGAGGTCATTCGCGCCGCGATCCTCTCCGTTCCCCAGGGCCAGTGGGAAGCCGCGTGGATGGTCGGGATGTCGCGCCGCAAGGCCCTGACCCGGATCATCCTGCCGCAGGCCGCCCGCGTCTCTGTCCCCCCGTTGTCGAACACCTTCATCAGCCTCGTCAAGGACACCTCCCTCGCCTCGCTGATCCTCGTCACCGAACTCTTTCGACAGGCCCAGAAGGTCGCGGCGTTCAGCCAGGAATTCATGCTGCTCTACCTCGAGGCCGCGCTCGTGTACTGGGTGATCTGCCTCGTGCTCTCGACCGTGCAGGGCCGGCTCGAAAAGCGATTGGACCGCTATGTCGCCCACTGACACCCCGCTCGACCCGCCGACCGGACCGCAGCCCGGCGATTGGACCGCGCCTGCGGCATCCGCCGCCCTGCTGACCGTGCGCGGCCTGCGCAAGAGCTTCGGAACGACCCGCGTACTCGAATCGATCGACCTTACCGTCGGCCGGGGCCGGGTGCTCGCCCTGATCGGCCCCTCCGGCTCGGGGAAGACCACGATCCTGCGCTGCCTGAACGGGCTCGAGAACGCGGACGGCGGCACGATCACGATCACCCCCGCGGAAGCAGACCCAGCTTCAGGCGCGGCAGCCGCCGGCACGGGCACCGAGATGACGGTCGACTTCGGCGCAGCGGGGGGCCCGCGCGACAAGCAGCTCGCCGCCCTGCGCGACCGGTCGGCAATGGTGTTTCAGAACTACAATCTCTTCCCGCACAAGACCGTGCTCGAAAACGTGCTCGAGGGACCGGTCGTCGTCCAGCGCCGCCCGAAGGCCGAGGTCACCGCGGAGGCACTCGCCCTCCTCACCCGGGTGGGCCTGGCCGACAAGACGGATGCCTACCCGTTCGAACTCTCCGGCGGCCAGCAGCAGCGGGTCGGGATCGTGCGCGCGCTCGCACTCCGGCCCCAGCTTCTTCTCTTCGACGAGCCGACGTCCTCGCTCGACCCTGAACTGGTCGGGGACGTGCTGCGCCTGATCAAGGAACTCGCGATCGAGGGCTGGACCATGGTGATCGTCACCCACGAACTCGAGTTCGCCAGGGAGGTCGCGAGCGAGATCGCCTTCGTCGACGGCGGCAGGATCGTCGAACACGGCGACCCGAAGCAGGTCCTCAGGGACCCGCGCGAGGAACGCACCCGGCAGTTCCTGCACCGTCTGCTCAACCCGTTCTGAACGCGCCAGGCCGGCCCGTCGTCCCCGCCCGGCCGCGCCGATATCGTGGTGCCATGGAAACAGCAGCGGCGACCACCCACCGACGGCTCTTCGGGGTCTTCCGCCTCGCGCTCGGGGTGCTGCTCCTCGGGAGTGTGCTCACCCAGATCGTCGACCAGGCCGTGCACGACGCCTTCGTGCCGACAGAGTACTTCGGGTATTTCACGGTGCAGTCGAGCCTGGTCAACGCGCTGGTCCTGCTCTGGGGCGGTTCCCTCGCCCTCCGCTACCGGGCAGACCCGGAGCTCTTCACCCGGATCCGGATGTCGGGGCTCTGCTATGCGATCGTGACCGCGGTCGTCTACAACGCACTGTTGCGGAACGTGGTGTCGGACGGGTTCACCGGGATCGCCTGGCCGAACGAGGTGCTGCACGTCTGGGCGCCGATCCTCATCCTGGTGGATTGGCTCCTCGCCCCCGGCCGGCCCGCCCTCGCCTGGAAGGCCCTGGGATTCGCGCTGCTGTATCCGATCGTGTGGGTCGTCTACGCGGTGATCCGCGGCGCCGCCACCGGGTTCTACACCTACCCGTTCCTCGACCCGACCGGCCCCGGCGGGTATGGGAGCGTCGGCGGGTACGTGCTCGGAATCGCCGTCGTCATCGCGGGCCTCGCGGGCGCAGCGATCTCCGTGAGCCGGGCGGGCCAGGCGACGGGAGTCACGGCTTCGACAGCTGTTCCGGCGGAAGATCCGGCAGCATCCGTGTCGCCGCCAGATGACGCTCGCGCATCGCGAGGAACAGCGGAAAGCTGAACGCGAAGGCCAGGACGAACGCGAGGACGACGTAGAGCCAGCCGCGTTTCATGCCGAGCCGGCGTGATTCGACGATGATCAGGATGCTGCCGGCCACGGCCGTCACGAGCAGATCGACCGTGAGCGAGGACACCGAGGGGCCGCTGCCGGTCCAGTCGCCGACGTAGTCGCGCGCCTGGCTGATCGAGAGGATGTTGTACGTCCAGGTACCGATCAGGCCGGCGACGCCCAGGCCGAGGTACAGGAGTGCGAGGGGGGTCCAGTTCCGGGTCATGCAGACAGTATGCCGCCGTCCCCGCTCCATCCCGTCACGTCGACGCGTCCACCCACCTCGCGAGAGCGCAATTTTGGCCCTTAAACCCGCGGTTTAAGGGCCAAAATTACGCTCTCGCGGGGAGGAGAATCGGGCGGGTCAGTCGGCGGGGCCGGCGGTGAGGGTTGCGGACGCGGTGTGGGTTGCGCCGGCGGTGTCCGTCCAGGTGATCGTGACCGCGTCGCCGGGGTTGTACGCGTCGACGGTCGAGGTGAGGTAGGCGGCCGAGGCGATCGTCGTGCCGTCGACGGCAGTGATGGTGTCTCCCGCGACGATTCCGGCGGCCGCTGCGGCCGAGCCGTCGACGACCGCGGTGATCAGGGCCGAGTCACCGGTCGTTGCCGTCGAGCCGGTGGTGCCGGATGCCGCGCCAAGGCTGCCGCGATAGCTGCGGCCGTTGACCGACCCCGTGTCCGTCGACGCGGTCGCGCTCGAACCGATCAGCCTCGCCGAGGAACGCCGGGTAGCCGATCGTGACGGTGCTGGTTTCGACGCCGGCGTGGATCAGGGTGACGACGTCGAGGGCCGCGTCGATCGTGATCGCGAAGCCGCTGATCGCGGCCGTCCCCGAGGACGCCGCCGTGGCGATGCCGATGACCTCACCGTCGGCGTCGTAGAGCGGCCCGCCGGAGTCGCCGGACTGGATGTCCGCGTCGACCTGGATCAGTCCGGTCAGGGTCTCGGCGTGCGTGGCGTCCTCGCCCGACGCTGTGATGGTTTGGCCGACGCTCGTGACGCTGCCGGCCGCGGCGGTGAGGGTGCTCGTTCCGCCCGCGTTGCCGACCCCGGTCACCGCGTCCCCCGCCGCGACTGGTTCCCACCCAAGTCCCGGAAGCTATCGGATTTCCATGAGGCGCCGCGGTGTCGGCCAAGAGGGTCCCGCCCATCGGCTGTGACCCCTCCGGGCCGGCCGGGCCGGTCAGACGAGGACTGTGCTCGCGATCTCGCTGAAGCCCTGGTCGGTGACGGTGACCTCGAGCTTCGCCGGGATCTGTTCCTTCATCGAATCCACATGGCTGATCAGGCCGATCGTACGGCCACCGGCACGCAGGCCGTCGAGGGTGCTCATCGCGGTCTCGAGCGTTTCGCTGTCGAGCGAGCCGAAGCCCTCGTCGACGAAGAGGGTGTCGAGTGCGATGCCTCCGGCCTGGTGCGAGACGACCTCGGCGAGTCCGAGGGCCAGGGCGAGGGAGGCGAGGAAGGTCTCGCCGCCGGAAAGCGACTGGGTCGGCCGGGCCCGACCGGTGTGCTGGTCGAGGATCGCGAGTCCGAGTCCGGACTGGGTGCCGCGGTACTGCAGGGAATCGTCGTGTTCGAGGACGTATCGGCCTCCGGTCATGTCCCGCAGCCGACCGTTCGCGGCGAGGATGATCTCCTCGAGTTGCGCGGCGAGAACGTAGGTTTCGAGTTTCATCCTTTTGGTGTTCGGTTCCTCGCCATGCACGACCGCGGCGAGCTCCCGCACCTGGGCCTGGGTCACGAGGAGGGTCGCGGAAGTGGCGGCAAGGGCACGTGCCTCGGCGACGACGACGGCCAGTTCATCCTGGCGGACGGCGAGGGTACCCTGCGCGGCGAAGGCAACGTCCCTGGCCTCGGCGGCGGCGGTCCTGGCTGCCCTGGCCGGTTCAAGGTCGAGAGCGGCACCGGGCAGGCCGGCGAGCTCCGGTTCGGCCAGCACGGCGCGCACGGCGGCGAGCTGGTCGTCGTGGGCACGGATGCCGGTCTCCCGCGTCGCGATTTCGGCCGGCGTGAGTCGTGCGGTGACGACCTCCGCCTCGTCGGCGAACCCTTCGGCGGCGAGGCGCTCGGCGACGGCTGCTGAGGCGGCGGCAAGGGCACGATCCCGTTCGCCGCTGAGCGCGCGGGCCGTCTCGAGGGTGCGGCCCGCCTGGAGTTCGGTGCGCAGGCTCTCCGCCCGTTCGGTGACGGAGGCGTAGCCCGCCGATTGCCGGTTGACGCGTTCCTCGATCGCGATGCGGCGGCCACGGAGTTCGGTGAGCCGGGTCGCAGCGTCGTCCCTGCCGGAGCGGACTCCGGCGAGGGTCTCCCGCGCGTGGTCGAGCTCGGCGCGCAGCCGCAGCCGCTCGGCACCGAGTTCTGTCTCCCGTGCCGCCGCCGTGCGTGCGCTCTCGACCGCGGTGAGCGCGGCGGCACGCGTTGCCGCGCGATCGGCCTCTGTTCCCGGGCCCGCGGCGGCGCGGGAGGCGGCGGCGCGCGCACCGAGGGTGAGGACATCTTCGTTGCTGCTCCCGAGGTCGCCCTGGGCCCGGGTCATGTCGGCAAGGGCGGCCTCGATGTCGGCGTCGGTGACCGGCTCACCAGGAGCCTCAGCGGGGTGCGGATGCGTCGTGGACCCGCACACCCCACAGGGTTCGCCCGGAACGAGCCGGCCGGCGAGCTCGCCGGCGTGATCGGCCAGCCGCTTGGCGACGAGGTCCCGGTAGTGCCCGGCGGCGTCTGCGTTCTCGGCGGCCGCGACCGCAAGCCTGCTGCGTGCGGCGTCGAGGTCCGCCTCGAGTGCGGCAGCTTCTGCGGCTGCGGCTTCGGCGGCCACCGCGCGGGCGAGGGAAACGACGGACTCCGGTTCGCGGGCGGCGTCGCGAGCGAGCACGGCGAGGTCCCGGTCGAGGTCGTCGAGCAGGGCGGGCGCGGCGTCGATCCGGGCCTGGAGCCCGTCGAGGGTGGCCTGGACCTCGGAGAGCCCGGCCTCGGCGGACCCGATCCCGGCGTTGATGGCCGGCAGTTCTTCTTCGGCCGCGAGGACATCGTTCAGGGACCCGAGCTGTTCGAGGAGCAGGTCGATGGTGGCAGAGACCGGCACGGCATCCTGGTCGTCGTTCTGGTCGTCCACGTCGGAACCGTGGACCGTGAGCCAGGTCTCCCGAGCCGCCACCTCTGACCGCGCCGCTTCAAGGGCAGCGTCAAGGGCAGCGGACTCGGCCTCGATCTGGGGCAACACCCGGCCTGCGCGGTGCGCGGCGGCGAGGCGTTCACGGTCGGCGTCGACAACGGCGCTGCGCTCGTCGAACACGGCCAGGCCGGCGGCGGCGGTGTCCCTGCGGTCCTGGCGGGCGCGCATCTCGTCCTGGGCGCGAAGCGCTGCGGTCGCGTCGGCCAGTGCGGCGTCCGCGGCGGAGGCTGCGGCGACGGCGACGGCGAGTGCCTGCTCGAGTTCGGCGGTGGCCGCGTCGAACCAGGCCAGGTCCCGTGCCGCGGTGCCCGACTCGGCGGCTGCGGGCCGGTGCCGGGCCGCGGCCTCCGCGAGTGCGTCGAGCCGAACGCGCACTCCAGTGAGTTCGTCGTCGAGGGCCTTGCGACGGGTGATGAGTTCGGTCTCCAGGCTCTGGAACCTGCTGGTGCCGAAGAGGGTGCGCAGGACCTCGCGGCGATCGTCGGTCTTGGCGAGCAGGAAGCGTTGGAACCGGTTTTGAGCGAGCAGGATCACCTGCAGGAACTGGTCCTGTTTGAGCGGCAGGATGCGGGCGAGCTCATTCCCGACGTCGACGGGGCGCGCGGCGATACCCCGCCAGCCGCCC
Organism: Cryobacterium sp. 10I5; assembly: GCF_035019865.1. Classification (NCBI taxonomy): domain Bacteria; kingdom Bacillati; phylum Actinomycetota; class Actinomycetes; order Micrococcales; family Microbacteriaceae; genus Cryobacterium; species Cryobacterium sp. 10I5. Next base: position 18,730 of record NZ_JASJVI010000027.1, on the reverse strand, counting down.
ACGGCACCGGCAGTACCGACGGCACCGACGGCACCGACGGCACCGACGGCACCGGCGTCGTCCGTATCGGGGTCACGGATGTCGAGCCGGGCGTCGGGTGCGGACAGCGTCGTGCCGGTGCCGCGCTTCTTGGCCTTGAGGTACTTGGGAGTGCGGAAGATGCGATAGTCGTGCCCGTTCAGGCCGAACTCGAGCTCGACGTAGGTGGGGTCACCGGATTCGCAGTGGTCGCTGCGCAACTGCGACTCCGTGCCCTCGTAGCGCGGAACACTGCCATAGAGGGCGAAGCAGACTGCGTCGAGGATGCTGGACTTTCCCGCACCGGTCTTGCCCGTGATCAGGAAGATACCGTCGTCATCGAAGCGCTCGAAGTCGACGACCTGCTCGTTCTTGAACGGGCCGAACCCGGCGAGCTTCAGGCGCTTGATCTTCACGTCGTACTCCTCGTGGTTCCGGTGCTCACTGGGTGACTTCCTTCAGTTCCCCGGCCGCGAGCAATTCGGCGACAAGGTCCCGCTCGAACTCCGTCTGCCCGACACCATTGCGCACGAAGCTCAGGAAGCCGGCGACGATATCGGGATCGGTCTGTCGGTTGATCCGTTCGGCGTAGCTCTCGCTTCCGGTGTCCATGACGACGGCCGGCCGGTGTTCGAGGGTGACGCAGTACGGGAACCGTTTCTGGAGTGCGCGCATGGCGTCGAGGGGACGGACCTGGTCTGTCAGCACGGCCGACACCCAGTCGCCGTCGAATGCCGCGAACCGGTCTTCGGTGAGGAGTTCCTCGAGTTCGCCGGTGAGCACGCTGAGCCTGCGGGGAACCGGGAGGGCGACCCATTCGATCTCGAGCTCTGCGCCCTTCCCCGGGCTGTCAGGGCCGAGGTCGACCTGCCAGGCGCCACGGGGCTTGGCGGCCTCGGCAAAGGAATAGTGCAGGGGCGCGCCCGAGTAGCGCACCCGGTCTTCGAGCCTGGCCCGCCCGTGGATGTGCCCGAGGGCGACATAGTCCGGCCCCTCGAACACGCTGACCGGCACGAGGTCGAGCCCGCCGGCGGTGATGTCCCTCTCGACGTCACTCGACTCCTGCGTGGCCGCGACGCCGGCCGCGAAGCAGTGCGCGAGCACGACAGAGCGGCCGCCGCGAACCAGGAGGTCCGCCCGGATCTGCTCCATGGCGAAGGCGAGCACCTGCTCGTGGGTCTTGAGCGTTCGTTCCGGGCGCGCCTGATTGGCATAGTGATGCCGAATCAGTGCCGGTTCGAGGAAGGGGATGCCGTAGAAATGCACCGGGCCGTGCTCGTCGGTGACAGTGACCGGCGAGGCGACCTGTTCGGGCCGGGTGATCACATGGATGCCGGCAAGGCCGGCCCACTCGGACTGGAACCCGAGTCGGGTGGCCGAGTCGTGGTTGCCGCTCGTCATGATGACCTGCGCTCCGGCCCGCCGGATCTCGCGGAGGGCCGTCGCGAGCAGGGTGTAGCTGTCGGCAGAGGGCATCGCCGAATCGAACACGTCGCCGGCGACGACGACCACGTCGATCGATCGATCGCGGACCACGTCGACGAGTGCGCCCAGCACGATCCGGAGATGGTCGAGGGTCGAGTGCGTGTGGAACGTGCGCCCGATGTGCCAGTCCGACGTGTGCAGGATCCTCATGGTCGTCACGCTACCGCCCAGCACCGACACGGCCCGGTCGGCCCGCCCACGAACATCCATCTTTGTTCTTCTGTGTTTTCCTTGACAAACAAAAAGAAACACAGATATCGTGGACACCATCCTGATCGAAACGATCGGGCCGCGCAGTGGCGGGGGGTCACTCAAAGACGAGGAGGTATCATGTTTGCGGAAGAACGGCAGGCGCTGATCGCCGAACTCGTCACAACCGCCAGCCGGGTCACCGTCAATGAACTCGCAACTCGCTTCGACATCACCCCGGAAACAGTGCGCCGCGACCTCGATACGCTCGAAGGTTCGCGGCAGTTGCGTCGAGTCCACGGCGGCGCCGTGGCCCTCGACCGCCTCAGCCTCTCCGAGCCGAGCCTGGCCGAACGGCAGACCCAGCGACACGACGAGAAAGAGCGCATCGCCGCGGCCGCGTTCGCCATGATCCCGACCAGCCAGTCCGGATCGATTATCCTCGACGCCGGCACCACGACAGAACTCCTCGCCGACCGCCTCGCCGACTGGACCTCCGCTGGCCCCGACGATCAGCTCCTCGTCATCACGAACGCCGTGCCGATCGCGTACAAGCTCGCCGGCAATGAGGAGATCCAGCTCCACCTCCTCGGCGGCCGCGTCCGCGGCCTGACCCGCGCGGTCGTCGGCCAGAGCACGATCGCCCAGCTCGAGGGACTCCGCCCCGACATCGCCTTCATCGGCGCCAACGGCGTACACGCCATCTTCGGTCTCAGCACCCCCGACCTCGTCGAATCGTCCGTGAAGACCGCCATCGTGCGGTCGGCACGGCTCGTCGTCGCGCTCGCCGATTCCACCAAGCTTGACGAGGAAACCCTCGTGCGGTTCGCCGCCCTCGGCGACATCGACGTCCTCATCACGGACGTCCTCCCATCACCGGAACTTTCCGCGGCCCTGGCCGTGGCTGACGTAGAGGTTGTGATCGCGTGATCATCACGCTTACCCCGAATCCGAGCCTGGATCGCACGATCTCGCTCGACGGCGTTCTCGCCCGCGGCGAGGTCCAGCGCGCCGTGGCGAGCCACGTCGAGCCAGGGGGCAAGGGTGTCAACATCTGCCGCGCCCTCGAGGCCTCCGGCGTGGAGAGCCTCGCGATCCTGCCTGGCGACGCCCTCGACCCGGTGCTCATCGCACTGTCCGATGCGGGCATCCCGCACCTCGGGATGCCGATCGGCGCAAGCATCCGCAGCAATGTCGCGATCACGGAACCGGACGGCACCACGACGAAGGTCAACGTGCCCGGTCCGGTGCTGACCCCCGCGCAGCAGACCGAACTGATCGAGCTCGTGCTCGACCGGGCGGATGGCGCCGGCTGGGTCGTGCTCGCGGGCTCGCTGCCGCCGGGCGCTCCCGTCGACTTCTATGCGGACATCATCCGCCGGCTGCGCGCCCGCTACGGCGCCGCGGCACCCAAGGTCGCCGTGGACTCCTCCGGCGCCCCGTTCGCAGCCGCTGTGAGCGCCGGCCCTGACCTGATCAAACCGAACGGCGAGGAACTCGCCGAGCTCACCGGCATCCCGGACCCCGCGGCCCTCGAGGGCAACCCCGCCATGGTCGCCGCGGCATCCGCCCGGCTCGTTGCCGGTGGTGTCGGCGCGGTCCTCGCGACCCTCGGCGCCCAGGGGGCCGTATTGACGACGAAGGACGGGTCCTGGCTCGCCCAGACTCCGCCCATGATCGCCGTGAGCACCGTCGGAGCCGGTGACTCGTCCCTGGCCGGTTTCCTGCTCCGCGACCTGGCCGGCGGAAGCGCCCCCGACGCGCTCCGTCAGGCGGCGGCCCACGGGGCCGCAGCCGCATCTTTGCCCGGATCAACCGTTCCGGCACTGAACCAAACAAAGCCCAGCGACGTCACCGTGACGCAGCTGACCCATCCAAAGGAGGATGTCCAGTGAGTGCACTGATCACCCCAGAGCTCGTCGCTCTGGATAAGAACCTCGGAGCCGCTCCCTCGAGCGTCATCCGGCGACTCGCCGAGCTCGTTGTCGGCGCAGGCCGGGCCACCGAGATCGAGAGCCTGTACGCGGATGCTCTCGCCCGCGAAGCGAAGACGGCCACCGGAATCCCGGGCGGCCTCGCCATCCCGCATTGCCGCTCCGCCGCCGTTACCGAGCCGACCCTCGCGCTCGCGCGCCTGTCGACCCCGGTCGACTTCGGCGCAGGAGACGGCCCCGCAGACCTGGTCTTCCTGATCGCCGCGCCGGCAGGCGCGGACCAGGAGCACCTTAAGATCCTCGCGAAGCTGTCCCGCTCGCTGATGAAGCCCGCGTTCACGGCCGCCCTGCGCGCCGCCAAGACGCCCGCAGAGATCGTCGAGCTCGTCACCAACGTCGTCTCCCCCGTTCCGGTCGCCGTCGGCGGCGGAATTGCCGCCCCCGCGGCATCCGTCCCGACCGGCGTCAAGCGCCTCGTCGCCGTCACGGCCTGCCCCACCGGCATCGCGCACACCTACATGGCCGCTGAGGCCCTCTCTGCAGCAGCGGAAGCGGCCGGCGTCGAGATGCAGGTCGAGACGCAGGGTTCTGCCGGCCTCACCATGCTCGACCCGGCGATCATCGCCGCCGCCGACGCAGTGATCTTCGCAGTCGACGTCGACGTGCGCGGCCGCGAGCGTTTCGCGGGCAAGCCCGTCATCCAGGTTCCGGTCAAGCGCGGAATCGACGAACCGGCCAAACTCATCGCGGACGCCATCGCGGCCTCGGAGAACCCGAACGCCCGCCGCGTCGGCGGGACCGCAGGGGCAGCGGAGGTCGACGAGAAGAACGAGCACATCGGCCAGAAGGTCAAGCGCGCGCTTCTCACCGGTGTCAGCTACATGATCCCGTTCGTCGCCGGTGGAGGCCTGCTGATCGCACTCGGCTTCCTCCTCGGTGGCTACGAGATCACCAAGATCGCCGACGTCGTGACCCTGCAGAACAGCCTCTTCAACCTGCCGGACGGCGGCCTCCCGATCTACCTCGGCGCGGTCTTCTTCAAGATCGGCGCCCTGTCGATGGGCTTCCTGGTTCCGGCCCTCGCCGGGTACATCTCCTTTGCGATCGCCGACCGTCCGGGTATCGCTCCCGGGTTCGTCGCCGGTGCCGTCGCCGGGTTCATGGGCGCCGGGTTCCTCGGCGGCATCGCCGGCGGCCTGCTCGCCGGTGTCGCAGCGGCCAGCTTCGCGCGGCTCAACGTTCCGCGCTGGCTCCGTAGCCTGATGCCCGTCGTGATCATCCCGCTCATCGCCTCGATCGTCGCCTCCGGGTTGATGTTCCTCGTGCTGGGTGGTCCGATCGCCTGGCTCACCGCGGCGCTGAACACCTGGCTCACCGGCATGAGCGGCGCAGCGGCGATCGTCCTCGGACTGATCCTCGGACTGATGATGGGCTTCGACCTCGGTGGCCCGGTCAACAAGGTCGCCTATGCCTTCGCCGTCGCCGGCCTCGGCACCGCGACCCTGGCCAACCAGGCGCCGTGGCAGATCATGGCCGCCGTGATGGCCGCCGGAATGGTTCCGCCGCTCGCGATGGCCCTGGCCACCGTGCTCGACAAGAAGCTGTTCAGCCCGATCGAACGCGAGAACGGCAAGGCGGCCTGGCTGCTCGGTGCATCCTTCATCTCCGAGGGTGCAATCCCGTTCGCAGCGGCAGACCCGCTTCGTGTGATCCCGGCGAGCATGCTCGGCGCCGGTGTCACGGGCGCCCTGTCGATGGCCTGGGGTGTCACGAGCAAGGCCCCGCACGGCGGCATCTTCGTCTTCTTCGCGATCGACAGCTTCGCGCTGTTCGCGCTGGCCATCGCGATCGGCACCGTCGTCGCCGGCCTCGCGGTCATCGCCCTGAAGCGGTACACCACCAAGAAGGTCACCGCCGGAGTGGAAGCCCCGGTTCTCGTCACCGCATAACCAGCAAGTAGTACCATCACCGCATGAAGACGCGGCGGCCGATACGCGATCCGTACCGGCCGCCGCGTAATATCGTTACCGTGGGCAACCAATTCCCACGCAAGAATTGAGGTTAAACCGTGCAGCAGAAATTCTCCGGCGTGGGCGTCAGCCCCGGACGGATCATCGGATCGATTCGGCAGATGCCCAAACCGGTCAGTGAACCCCCGGCCGGAGAAAGGTTGGCTGCGTCGCTGTCAGCGGATGCCGCCACTGCCCTCCTCCGCACCGCGGCCAAGACCGTCCAGGGTGAACTGCAGAGCCGTGCAGCAGGAGCCTCGGGCGCGAGCAAGGCCGTTCTCGAAGCGACCGCGCTGATGGCCACAGACCCCATGCTGATCAAGGCCGCGGTCAAGCACATTAACACCGGAACATCCGCCGAACGCGCAATCTGGGAGTCCGGAGCCTCGGTCGCCGAGATGCTGATCAACCTCGGCGGTTACATGGCCGAGCGGGCAACGGACGTCCTCGACGTACGCGCCCGGATCGTGGCCGAGCTCCGCGGAGTGCCCGCGCCGGGCATCCCCCTCGCCGACGAGCCCTACATTCTCGTCGCCGAAGATCTCGCCCCCGCAGACACAGCGACCCTCGACCCCGAGAAGATCCTCGCCCTCGTCACGTCCGGTGGCGGGCCGCAGTCCCACACCGCGATCATCGCGCGTGCCCTCGGCCTCCCCGCCGTCGTCGCGGCGCCCGGTGTCGACACCATCGCCGAAGGCACCGAGATCTACGTCGACGGCGCCGCCGGCACCGTTTCCCTGGAGCCAGGCTCCGAGGAAACCGCCGCAGTCGAAGCATGGAAGACCGCCGCAGCGATCCTCGCCGTCTTCGACGGCAACGGCCGCACCGCGGACGGCCACCTCGTCCCCCTGCTCGCCAACGTCGGCGGGGCCAAGGACGCCGTCAAGGCCGCAGAGGCAGGCGCCCAGGGCGTCGGACTCCTCCGCACCGAGTTCTGCTTCCTCGAGCGCGAGACCGAGCCCACGATCGACGAACAGGTCATCGCCTACCGGGGCGTGTTCGACGCGTTCCCCGGCCAGAAGGTCGTCGTGCGCACCCTCGATGCCGGTGCTGACAAGCCGCTGCCGTTCCTGACCGACACAAGCGAGCCCAACCCCTCGCTCGGCGTTCGCGGCTACCGCACCGACCTGACCACGCCGGGCGTGCTGGCCCGCCAGCTCACCGCGATCGCCCAGGCCGCCGAAGGTTCCCCCGCGATCGTCTGGGTGATGGCCCCGATGATCGCGACTCCCGAGGAAGCCGCCGAGTTCGCAGCGATGTGTGCGACCGCCGGACTCAAGATCCCCGGGGTCATGGTCGAGGTTCCCTCCGCCGCCCTTCTGGCGGACCGGATCCTCGGCGAGGTCGACTTCGTCAGCCTCGGCACGAATGACCTCACCCAGTACACGATGGCCGCCGACCGCCAGCTCGGCACCCTCGCCGCGCTGAACTCCCCGTGGCAGCCCGCCGTGCTGAAGCTGATCGGCCTGACCGTCGAAGGCTCCATTGCCGAGGGCAACAACAAGCCCGTCGGTGTCTGCGGCGAGGCAGCTGCCGATCCCGTGCTCGCGGTCGTCCTCGTCGGGCTCGGTGTCGCAACCCTCTCGATGACCTCCCGGTCACTCTCCGCGGTCGGAGCAGTGCTCAAGTCGGTCACCCTCGAAGACGCCAAGAAGCTCGCGGTACTCGCGGTTTCCGCGCCGAATCCGACAGAAGCCCGTAAGCGCGTGCGCGCCGGATTGCCCATACTTGAAGAGTTGGGTCTGTGACCGCACTCGCGTAGCAACACCCCGCACCACTCCAGTCAGCCCGCAGTATCGTCGAGCACGACCGTCGCCGAGTATCAACCAGGAGGAACTATGTCCGAACGCACAGCCACCATTGCCAGCCGAGTCGGCCTGCATGCCCGCCCCGCGTCCATTTTTGCGGCCGCCGTCGGCGAGCTGCCGATCGAGGTCACCATCGCGATGGAGGGCGAGCCTGCTGAAGACGCCATGGACGCCTCGAGCATCCTGAGCCTGATGAGCCTCGGCGCGGCCAACGGCGACGTCGTCGTGCTGCGTGCGGAAGGCGAAGGCGCCGACGAGGCGCTCGAAGCCCTCGTGAAGATCCTCGAAACGGATCTCGACGCCGAGTAGTACTCCACCGGCAGGACAAGGAAGCACCCTCGGTCGCCGAGGGTGCTTCCTTTTTTGGTGCCCGTCGGTTTGGGCCCGTCGGTTTGCGCCCGTCGTTCGTCTACCCGTCGACGAGGGTGATGAAGGCGCTCAGTTGGGTGAGCGCCTCGACGCTGCGGGGCAGCGAGTCCGTGAGCGCTGGCGAGTAGACAAGCCACGCCGCCCACTGGGCGCGCGAGATGGCGACATTGAGCCGGTTCGCGAGCAGCAGGAAATCGAGGCCGCGCGGCGCCTCCTCCGCAGAGGACGCCGCGAGCGAGACGATCGCGACCGCGGCCTCCCTGCCTTGGAATTTGTCGACCGTGCCGACCGGCACCGCAGAGTAGCCGGCCGCCCGGAGACGTTCCCGGATCAGGGCGACCTGGGCGTTGTATGGAGCGACCACGATCACGTCCGTCTCGCCGAGCGGGGCGGTTCGCCCGGCGGATGTCCACGGCCGGCCGATGGCGTCCCGCACGAGCCCGACGACGACATCCGCTTCTTCGATCGACGAGGTCGCGTTGTCGGCGTGGCGCACCGGAACGGGATGCAGCCCGGGTTCCAGCCCGGCGAGAGCCCGGTCGGAGGGGTGCGAACGGAGTTTGCCCGCGTAGGAGAGCGTCGAGACGGGCGCACAGACGGCCGGGTGCATCCGCCAGCTCGTGGAGAGGAAGTATCCGAGGTCGGCGGGCAGCACCCGGTGCCCGTCCGTGAGCCAGCCGAGCGCGGAGAGGTCCACGGGTTCGGGGTGCGTGCCCTGGCTCACCTGCGGCAGCTGTTGCGGGTCGCCGAGGAGCAGCAGTCGCTCTGCGGAAACGGCCGCGGCGATCGTGCTTGCGAGGGAGTACTGGCCGGCCTCGTCGATCACGAGCAGGTCGAGCGAGCCTCGCGGGATCCGGTCGGCGTTGCTGAAATCCCACGCTGTCCCGCCGAGCACCCAGCCGCCGGGCCGGCCGGTGAACGCGGCGAGGCCCTTCGCATCGAGGGCGAGCCAGGGAGTGGCGGTGCGTTCCTCGCCGGTCTTGGGCTTCTTGCCGACCCGGTCCTGACCGAGCCCGACGTCGGCACCGGCCTCGACCACTGCGCGCAGCATGTTCTCGACCGCCGCGTGCGACTGCGCGACGACCCCGATCCGCCAGCCGTGGCGGACGACGAGGTCGGCGATCACCCGCGAGCCGACGAAGGTCTTCCCGGTTCCTGGCGGGCCCTGGACGGCGAGGTACGAGTGGTCGAGGGCCAGCACGGCGTCGCGGATGGCGGCCCGGGTGTCTCCTGCGGTGACGAGAGGCAGGGTATCGCCGGCTCGGAGTCTGGGCGGCACCCGGCGCAGGATGTCGAACGCGGCATCCGCGAGCGGGAGCGGCCACGCGGACAGCACGGCCCTGCCCCACTGGGAGATGGCGCCGACCTGGCTGCCGGGCGGCGGAGGGGTTCCCGGAGTGAGGGCAACCGGGAGGGCGTCGTGGTGGGGCGCGTCGCGTTCGAGGATCTCCTCGACGAAGAGCACACCGTCGTCTGCGACACCGTCTTCAGCTGCACCGTCGAAACCCCCGTCGGCGCCCACCTGTACGATGGTCGCCTTGTTGTGGGCGGTGCGGGCGCCCGGCTCGTCGCTCCGTCGGATCGGCGGATACGGCGGGTCGTACACGAGGAACGGCTGTTGCCCGGCCTTGACCGAGCTTCCCGGCGCCGGGGTGCCCTCGAGCCGGAGCAGGCGTCGGTCGAGGACCTGCCTGCCCTCGCGGTGCCAGCCGATCTCGACACTGGCGCGCACGACAGAGAAGACGTCCCTGGTGTCCGACCAGTCCTCGAGGGGCGAGGAGAGCCGGGAGAAGTGGTCCCACCAGAACGATTTCTGCTCACGGCGGTGGTAGTCGATCGCCGCGGCAGCGAGGGCGAGGGCGGTCTCGTCCCGCGTGCGGCCGGACGGCGGCACCTGTTCGAGCAGGGCGGTCAGTTCGAGGTAGACCGGGTCGCGTTCCCGTTCGGGGACCGCGATCGAGAGCTCGCCGGCATCGCCCCGGAAGCCGAGGCGTCCGGCGGCACCGTCGCCGAACGCGCCGTCGTCCGCGGAGCGATCGAGGAGCCAGTCCCGCAACCGCCTCGTCGAACGGCAGTCGTAGGCGTTGTACCGCGCGATGTCCTCGAGGACGGCCGCAGCGGCCTCCGCCTGGCCGGCGGCGAGGAGCTCGCCCGCGTGCGCGTACTCGGCGATCGAGTCTGCGGCGTTGTCGACGCCTTCCCTGGCCTCCTCCCCCATGTACAGGGGCTCGAGCTTTTTGAGCGAGTAGCTGCGGCTGCCGACCCGGAGGCCCTGCCGCACGATCGGGTACAGGTCGACGAGCACGTGGTTGCGGAGCAGGTCGTCTACGGCATCCTCCCCGACACCGTGCCGGGCGGCGAGACTGAGCAGGTGGGTGCGCTCGTAGGGGGCGTAGTGGTAGATGTGCAGGTCGGGGTGCCGTTCCCGTCGTTCTTGCACGTACGCGAGGAAGTCGATGAGGGCCTGGCGTTCCTCGGCGTGACTGTGCGCCCAGAAGGCGCGGAAGGTGTCGTCGGGTTCGACGAGGCCGAACAGGTAGTCGAGGCCCCACACCACGGTGCCGGCCGAGGCGTCGTCCGCACCCTCCTGGTACAGGGGGTCACCCTCGAAGTCGAAGAAGATGTCCCCCGCGCTCGGCCGTGGAAGTGCGGCGAGCGCCGGCGGGTTGGTCACCTGCCAGGCGAGCGGTCGGCCGGGGTGCGGGTCGAGTTGCAGCCGGGCCTGGGCGCGCAGGGTCGAGAGTGTCGAATCGGTGAGGCCGACCACGGGCCCCGTCGACGCGGCGAGCTCCTCGATCGTCCTGATGCCCGCGGCGCGCAGGCGGGCACGCTGGGAGAGGCGCAGTTGGGCGACCAGGAGCACGTCCCGGTGCAGTTGCACCTGTTCCTCGCAGACCGCGCAGCGGCCGCAGGCGACGTACCGGGGGTCGCCCCAGGGGGTCGGCGCGGTGTCGGCGAGGCGTTCGTCGATCAGGCCCTCGAGCCGGGCCCGCCTGGCCCGGTACACCGGCAGGATGTCGGCCAGCCGGTGCGAACTGGTGCGCCCGTCGCCGAGCAGGAGGTGAACCCGCTCGCCGGTGCGGATGCCGAGGCGTTCCAACTGGTCGCTGTATGCCGCAAGTTGCAGCAGCGCGGTGACCTTGGCCGAGCGGGCCAGTTTCGTGTCGTAGACCTCATAGCTCGGGCTCACCGGGGCTCCTCCTGCCGCATCATTCGTCTCCGGCGAGCGGATGATGAAGTCCGCGTACCCGAGGAAGCGCCCGTCGAAGAAGGCGGCCTGGAACACGACGCCGGCGCCGGCCCGGAGGGCCTCGGCGCTCAGCCGGGCGGCTTCGAGGATCGCAGCGCGCTCGGCGCGGGCGGGACGCTCGATCTCGACGACGGGCCCGGACGAACGGAGCCGGTTCAGCATCCGCAGCTCATGGGCGTCGCCGAGTACCGCCGTGCGAGCGAGCATGGCGTCAACGCGGTCCGGTACCGGGTCGATCCGCCCGAGGCGAGCGTCCAGCCGGCGCAGCGCGGCCCATTCGCAGACCGCGGCCGCGCTCAGGTCGCTCGCCGAGTACACGACGGTGACAGGGTCAAGCAGGAACACGACGGCCTCCCGAAAGGATCTGACCCGAGGCTAACCGAAGCCACCGACATGCGGCTGCTGTGAGCCGGCTGTGGAATCCCCCACAGCACGGAGCGGCCCATTAGCCTCGACCCAACGGCAGTGCTGACGTGGCCGGGCTCACCTCACGGGGAGGCTCCGGAGGGTTTCCTCGACGTCGGACTCCGTGACCTCACCGACGAATTCGAAAAGGACACACCGTGAGCGAAACCACCAGCACGAGCCCGAGCGACGACACCACCGGTACGGCGACGGGCCCCGACGGCCACATCATCCAGGACTGGACCGACCTCGGGAAGGAGATGTGGTCGTACCTGACCGGCAAGAGCGCCGTGATCAACTACACCTTCATCGACATGGCCGTCGAAGTCCCGCGGGACATCGGACCGGACGCCCCGCGGGCGACGTGGAAGCTGAACGGCACCCTCCGCGTCACGACCAGCGAAGGTCCTGCCGTCGAGTCCATCGCCAACTGACCATGGCAACGACCACCCGCCTGGACATCGATCTCGCCTTCTCCCTTGCCGAGCCGAACGGTCAGCAGGGCGGCGAGCGGATGCAGGGAACGATCACTGCAGCGGGAACCGACGTAGAGATCTTCGCGAACCGGCCGGAGCTCTTCCTGCAGACGAGGACGATCACTCTCAAGGAGGTCCGTACCCTCGCTGCCGACCTGGCCGAACGGGGGCTCTCGGTCTCGCTGAGCGGTCCGAATGGGCTGGTCGTCCGGCTCGGTGCGATCCCGGCCCAGCGGCTGCAGCGCCTCCTGACCGGGTCCGCGCATGTCGCCCTCGGTACGCGGGCGGCGCTGGCGCCGCTGCTGCGCCGTCGCAGGCGTGCCGGCGGCGCGGAAGCCGCACCGGTCGTGACCCTGCCGCCCTCCACCCTCTTTCCCCTGGTGCCGACGCTCGACCGCCGCATCCGGCGCACGGTGACGACCACGCACTACACCCGCGGATCCGGACGACCCCGGCTGATCTTCGTCGTCGGGTCGGAGAACTGGGACGGCAGGCCGCCCCGCCAGTTCGACCTCATGCCGGAGACCACAACGATCGGATCGAGCCCGGACGCCGATCTGAGGCTCGACGGGCTCACTCCCATCCACGCCGAGATCCGGCACGACGAGAATGACGAGTACGTGCTGTTTCTCCTCGGGGCCGTCGCTCCGGGAACGGAGTCCCAGGGCATCGACGGGAGTCGTTCGGCAGCGGGCGGACGGATCCTGCGCACCGGAGCGCGTATCGAACTCGGGCCGTGGCGGATGGCGTTCTTCCGCGAGGAATTCGCGGATCACGGTCGTCCGTACGGCGGCAGGGTGGGCGGGGAACTGGCGTACCAGAAGCCGCAGCCCGCTCGCCGGACCACGGCGACGCCGCGGCCGGCCGCACCAGGGCGGCCGGCCTCCTAGCCGCGCAGACCCGGCGTTCAGCCGGCCGCTGTCCCGGCGTCCTTGTCGTCAGACCGGCTTGTCCGCCGGGCTGACGGCGGCGGATGCCTGGGCGCCGGCATCCGTCCGGTCGGGTGCGCTGACCCCGTGGGGACTGGCAAGCTATCGCCGCTGCCGCTGCACGGCTACAGTGCGTCAGTGACGAGGGGAACCTCATGCGCAGGAACTCACCCATCGGCGTCCTGTCCCGCGTCAGTGCCGCGCTGGCCCTGACTGGGACTCTGGTCCTCGCCCCGGTCGCCGTGGGCGGCGCCCTCGCCGCCTGGGTTGTCGTCACCACGATCCCGGTGGGGTACAACCCGCGCGGCGTCGCCGTCGACACGGACACCCACACCGTCTACGTCACGAGCCTCACTCCGTCCGCGGTGTACGTCATCGACGGCACGACGGTGACGACGACGATTCCCGTCGACCCGAGCCTCGGCGGCATCGCCGTGAACACGGCGACCCATACCCTGTACGGCGCGAGCGGAACCGCGGTCACGGTCATCGACGGCCCGAGCACCACGGTGACGGGCACGATCGAGATGGGTACCGCCGTCGCCGAGGTCGCCGTCGACCCCGGGACGAACACCGTCTACGTGACCAGCCCCGACGCCCACACCGTCTCCGCACTCGACGGCGCGACCGAGACGCTCCTCGGCACCGTCGACGTCGGCACGACCACCCAGGGCCTCGCGGTCGACACCGGCACCCACACGGTTTACGTCTCCCTACCGGCCTCGAACGCGATCGCCTCGATCACGGGGCTGACGGTCTCGGGCACGATTGCCGTCGGCGGCTCCCCGCACGGTGTCGCCGTGGATCCCGTCGCCCACACCGTGGCTGTTACGAACGCGGGCGACAACACCGTTTCCCTCGTCGACGCGCTGACCGGATCCGTGACCGCAACCCTCGGTGTTGGCGCTGGGGCGTCCGGCGTGGCCGTCGACCCGACCTCCGGACGGGCCTACGTCTCGAACGTCAACGGCGGAACGGTGTCGGTGATTGACACCGCCGCCCGGACTATCATCGGCACCGTCTCGGTTCCCAACGCCCCGGACGCGATTGCCGCGGACTCTGCACTGGGACGGGTCTGGGTCGCCGCGGCGGACGGAATGTCCGTCTCCGCACTGAGCGACGTGCCGGCTGGCACGCCAGCACCGACGGGCACGCTAGCACCGACTGCCACTGCTGCGCCCCCGCCCGCACACACCGGGCAGGCGCAGCCCCCACCGATGTCGCACCCTGCCCTGCCCGCCACCGGGAGCGACGCCGTCCTTCCCCTGCTGGTGGCTGTGGCGTTCGTCCTGGTCGGGGCTGTGCTGCTGGCCTTCCTCCGCGGCCGCCGTCGCGGCGGCGACAGGACCAACGATCAGGACGAGCGCAGGCCGTAGGCCGCCTCTCTAGCGCCCTGTCGATCGCCCTAGACCGGCTCTTCCGCCGGGGTGACGGCGGCGGATTCCTGGGCGCCGGCATCCGCTTCGGGCTCACGTCCGTCGCGGTGCGGCGCGGTTCCGGAGAGCCGCAGGGTCGCGAGCAGCCCGATGACGAGGAAGCCGGCCGCCGCAAACGCGGAGTACCGGGTGCCCTCGCTGAAGGCGTCCCGCGCGGCCGCGGCCACGGCAGGGCTCTGGGCTTCGAGGGCGGGGATCGCCGCACCGGCGCTGTCGACGACAGCGTCGACGACCTGGGTGCGCGCAGACTCGGGCAACCCGGGAACGTCCGCGAGCTTCGCGTCCAGCGAGGCGCCGACCGAGGTGAACAGCACGGTGCCGAGCACCGCGATGCCGAGCGCGGAGCCGATCTGCCGCGCGGTCGATGAGGTGCCTGAGCCCTGGCCGCTCTTCTCGACCGGCACGTCCTTGAGCACGACCCCGGTCAGCTGGGCGGTCGCGAGGCCCACGCCCATTCCGTACACGAACAGGAACGGCACGATCGACAACCAGCTCGCGTCCGCGGTGATCACGAGGCCGAGGCCGGCGACGCCGACGATCTCCAGGACGATTCCGACCCGGACGATCATTTCCGGGGACACCCGGTTACCGTACGCGCCCGCGAAACCACTCGCAACGAAGGAACCGATCGCGAGCGCGAGCAGCACGAACCCGGTCTGCAGGGCGTCATAGCCCAGCACGTTCTGCAGCCAGAGCGGCAGGGACAGGATGATGCCGAACTCGCCGAGCGACACGATCAGGGCCGCGATGTTCCCGTTGCGGAAGGAAGCGATCCGGAACAGCGAGAACGCGAGCAGGGTGGTCTTTCCGGCGCGCTGGCGGGAGAGACCCCAGAGGATGAAGGCCGTGCCGGCGAGGAGGGTGATCGCGAAGGCGATCGGGATCGGTGAAATCGAATACGGCCAGGTGAAGCCGCCGATCACCATCGGCTTGTTGGTGAGCCACCAGCCGTAACTGCGGCCCTCGATGAGCCCGAAGACGAGGGTCGCGCTCGTGACCACCGAGAGGACGGCGCCGACGACGTCGACCCGGCGCGGTTCACCGGCGTCTTTCGACTCGGAGACGAAGACGAGCACGCCGATGACGATGATCACGCCGAGGGGAACGTTGATGCCGAAGGCCCATCGCCAGGAGAAGTACGTGGTCAACCAGCCGCCGAGCAACGGCCCGACCGCGACCATGCCGCCGATCGTGGAGCCCCAGATCGCGAAGGCGATGCCGCGGTCCCTGCCGCGGAAGTTCGCGTTGATCAGCGATAGCGTGGTCGGAAGCACCATGGCACCGCCGATGCCCTGGATCAGGCGGGCTCCGATCAGCAGGTCGCCCGATTGGGCCGCCGAGGCGAGAACGGATGCCGCGGCGAAGATCACGACGCCGAGGAGCAGGATCCGACGGCGGCCGTACCGGTCCGCCAGCGTGCCGAAGACGAGCAGGAGGGCGGCGAAGACGAGGGTGTAGCTTTCCTGGACCCACTGCACCTGGGTCGAGGTGATCGCGAGGTCCCGCACGATCGAGGGGATCGCGACGTTGATGATCGTCGAGTCGACGATGATGAGCGCGACGGCGACGCTGATGAAGACGAGGCCGGCCCAGCGGCGGCGCGGAGACTCGGTGCGGGCGGCGGGTGACGTGGGGGTGGCTGGGTGCTGGTCGGTCATGCGACTACCGTTCGGGTCGGTGGGGATACGGGGAGTTCGGCCATGCGCAGGCGCGCACCGACGGTGACGGCGATCACGAGCACCACGGCGGCGAGTGCCGCGACACCCGCGGGCATGGAGAGCGGGGCGCCGCCCAGTCGCGCGACGGCGAGCCAGCCGAGTCCCCAGGCGAGGGAGGCAGCCGGGGCGAGCCGGCCGTGACCATCGATCGCGAGCAACCCGCCGACAACCGCGGCGACCGCGATGACGGCGACCGCCCACAGGTCGGGGTCGAGCCCGAAGCCCGTGAAACCGGCGGCGACGAGCACGGCGGTCACGTTCGCAGCGGTCGCGACACAGACCCAGCCGAGGTAGAGGCCCATGGTCCCGTCGACGAGGATCGTTTCGACGATGCACTTCGGGCGTGAGGCCAGGGTGAGCCGGAAGGTCCAGACGAGCACCGCGAGCAGAGCCACGATGACGGGAACGCTGAGCCAGAGCTGGTCGAACTGGATGCTCAGGATCCACGCTGCGTTCAGGATCAGCGACGCGAGGATCGGGTAGCCGAGCAGACGTTGCCGGGGATCGCTCCGCTGCGCCGGCAGGCACTGCCAGATGGCGTATCCGACCAGGCCGAGGTAGATCGGCGTCCAGATCGCGAACGCGGGCACCGCAGGCGCGATCAGGGTCGCGTCGGCCGCAAGCGCGCCGCCGGCGGCATCCTGGATGGGCGTGCCGCCCGCTGCGCCCGACCCGATGAAGGATCCGACGAGGGCGACGAGCGCGCCGATCACGACGAGGACCTGCCGCCGGAGATCTCGAGAATTCATCTCACTCTCCTAGATATAAGTCAACTGAACAAGATGACGTTAGCACCAGGGAGCGCGAAAGGACAGTGCGCGTGGGAACCGCCGACACCTGGCCGGTTTCTCACGACCAGCCGGAGCTCGCCCAGCGGAGCTCGACGTGCCCCTGGACCAGTATCGTGCGCGATCGAGAGTACGCCCCGCGGAACGCGACGTACCCCCGGATCAGTAGTTGTAGGCGATCGAGCAGGTCTGCTGGCTCGCGGTCTGGCCGCGCAGGCCGGCGATTTGGACGGGCGCCGCCGGATCCGTCGCCGCGGGTGTCGGTGTGCCCGTCGCGGCACCGGTCGCCGAAGCAGAGGGGGTCGGCGTCGGGGCCGGCGTGGCGGCGGGCGTCGCGACGGGCGTCGACGTGGGGTCGAGTTCGGCGCTGTTGCCGAGGGATTCGGCGTCGAGGGTGAAGGACTGGTCAGCCGTCACCGCGGCGAACAGTTTCTTGGCGAGCGCCGTCGAGGGCACGAGCTTCGCAAGGTTGTCCGGGTCTGTCGCCGAGGGGTACTGCACGAACACGAGCTGGTTCAGGTCGATGTCCTTCAGGGCGAGCGCCATGCTGACCATGGTCGGGATATTGGCGAGCGATGTGGAGAGCTTCAGGTTCGTCCCTGCCGCCGTCGCGAGTGCGGACAGCTTCGACACGTCGGTGAGCGTCGCGCTGCTCTTCATCACGCGCATGAGCGAGGACATGTACGCCTGCTGCGAGGAGATCCGGGACAGGTCGCTGCCGTCGCCGACGCCGTGGCGGCTGCGCAGGTAGGACAGGGCCTGGGTTCCGGAAACGACGCTCGTTCCCGCGGGGAGGTCGAGTCCCGTGTACGGGTCCTTGATCGCATCGTTGAGGCAGATCGGGACGCCACCGACGGCGTCGGCCATCGCGACCGTGCCCTCGAAGGAGATCAGTCCCGCGTATGGAATGGTCAGCCCGGTCAGCGCAGAAACGGTCGAGACGACGCAGCCGAGGCCTCCCCTGCCGAAGGACGCGTTCATGGCCGTGGACGAAACGGACTTCGACACCTTCCCGGTGTCGGGGTCCGTGCAGGCAGGCTGGCTGACGACGAGGTCACGGGGAATGCTGATCACGACCGCGCTCTTATGGTCGGCGGAGACGTGCAGCAGGATGTTGACGTCGTTGAGGGTGCCGGTGCGTTCCCCATAGGCCGCCGACTGGGTGAGGGAGTTGTCCACTCCGACGACCAGAACGTTGAAGCCGCCCTCGAAGGAGCCGAGCTGGGGCATCGCGGGGAGGTCGGTCGCCCCGTTGGAGATGTCGACCGCGTTGGCCGAAACCTTCGTTGCGAACTGGCTGACCGCGATGGCCGCAACGGATGCACCGCTCACGAGGACGACCGCAAGCGCGATCGCGAGGGCCTTGATCAGGGCGAGCGTCGTGTGGCTGCGACTCGGTCGGCGCCGGTGACGGATGAGTGTGGCCGCCCTGGCGTGCCTGCGGGCGTCCGCGCGACCCTCGGGCCTGTGATTCGTCAACAAAACCCCTAGTTGCGTTCCATGGTCAGAATCTTCACGATAGTTGCCGGTCCCGGATGTTTTCTGGACTCGGGCTATGAGACTCACAGAAACGGCTGTGTCAGTCTGGGAGCATGCTGATCAACCGGGTGCACCACATCGCCATCATCGCGAGCGACTACGAGCGCTCGAAGCGGTTCTACCTCGACGTCGTGGGCTGCACGCTCGAAGCGGAGTACTTCAGGGCCGAGCGCGACTCCTGGATGGGCAAGCTCGCCCTGAACGGCGAGTACATCCTCGAGTTGTTCTCGTTCCCGGACACTCCGCCCCGGCGCAGCGGACCGGAAGCGCTGGGCCTGCGCCATCTCGCGTTCGAGGTCGACGACGTTCCCGGCGCGCGCACCGAACTCCTCGGCAAGGGCGTCGACTGCGAGGAGCTGCGCGTCGACCCGAACACA
>NZ_JASJVI010000026.1:0-41618 GCF_035019865.1 Cryobacterium sp. 10I5 | reverse complement strand
AACCCGGAAGCTAAGACTCTCAGCGCCGATGGTACTGCAGGGGGGACCCTGTGGGAGAGTAGGACACCGCCGGACTTCACTTAGAAACACCAGAAAAGCCACCCCACGGGGTGGCTTTTCTGCTTTAACCCGCGGTACGCAGCCACCCGCCTGCCGCGCGCTGCCGCGCGCTACCGCTGCGCCGCTCCGCACCAGGCATACCAGGCGCGAAGCGGCGTAACTGGCGCGCGACCCGGGGCCTGCAGCGCAGCATCCGCTCAGCGTTAGGGTGCGCGTCTTCTTGAGGAGGGCGTCAGCGGTTGGGGAAGTCGTGGGGGAGGCGCGTGAGCACCGGGCGGAGGCGCTCGAGGCGGTCGCGCTCGAGGAGGAGAGCTGCATACTCACGGGTGCGGCGCACGGCCGCGACGCCCGCGAGGAGCACCTCCGGTGAAACCGGGGGAACCGGGGAGACGAAGGGAGCAGCCTCCGCCGCGAGGTCCCTGGCGACGCGCACGCGGGTCTCCGGGGTCAAGCGTGCGGACTGGCGGAGGAACTGGGCGATGCGCCGCGAGAGCCGGTCGGGCAGTCGCACGATATCGACGGTGTACGACCAGGTGCTGAGCTCTGGCGGGAGCCCGATGACGGGCTCGTCGAATCGCGCCACCCGTTCGTGCTGGCTGTACGTCCCGGCCATCAGGTCGCCGAGGCGCTTGGACTTGCCGTTGAGCAACGCTGTCGTCGCGGCCAGGCCGCCGAAGGTGAGGTAGATCTCGAAGATCCCGCTGAGGGCGCGGGTGAAGGCGTGCCGCAACTGGATGGCTCCGCCGTCGTCACGTACGATCCGGGCGCCGATGGCGAGCTTGCCGAGCGAGCGTCCACCAGTCACGGTCTCGACGATGGTCGGAAGGACGAGGATCGAGAACGCGAGACCCGATATCGCGAGCGACTTCGCGAGCGCCGGGTCCAGGGCGTCTCCGGCGACGAAGCCGACTGCGAAGGCGAGTGCGGCGAAGAAGCTGAGGTAGGCGAGCCAGTCGATGATGGTGCCGGCCGCGCGCAGGATGAAACTTGCCGGCCGCACATCAAGGGCAACCGCCTCGCCTGTGACGAGTTCGTATTCGTAGGGAGGACTTTCTCCCTGATCCGCCGCGTTTCCGGGGTGTGCCATGTCTACTATTAGAGCAGATGGACCTCGACGCATATTCAACGGCGCACCGCGCCCAGTGGGACCGCCTCGCCGAGCTCGGCACGGAGCGGCGGCTCTCCGGCGCGCAGTCCGACGAACTGATCGGACTGTACCAATCCGGGGCGACCCAGCTGTCCGCGATCAAGAGCACGGCCGGCTCCACGATCCCGGGCGACCGGCTCTCCGTCGCGCTGTCCCGTGCCCGGTTGCGCTTCACGGGAGCCGGCGCGAACGTCGTGTCCCAGGTGCCGCGGTTCTTTGTACTGCAGCTGCCCGCCGCGCTCTACCGCCTGCGCTGGCTCACGCTCGCCGTCGCGGTCGTAACGATCGTGGTGGCCGTGCTCTACGCGGTCTGGATCACCGGCGACCCCCGTGTGCTCGCCAACCTCGGCTCCGACGCCCAGCTGCAGCAACTCGTGAACTCGGACTTCGTCGACTACTACTCCGCAAACCCCGCCGCGTCGTTCACCGGCCAGGTCTGGACGAACAATGCCTGGATCGCCGCACAGTGCGTCGCCTTCGGCATCCTCGGCGTCTACGTGCCGTACATTGTGCTCTCGAACGCCCAGAACATCGGCGTCACGGCCGCGGTCATGTTCGCCTACGGCAAGGGCGACGTGTTCTTCCTCTACATCGCACCGCACGGGATGCTTGAGCTCACGGCGATCTTCGTCGCTGCGGCCGCGGGGCTCCGCATCGTCTGGTCTTGGATCGCCCCGGGCGGCCGCACCCGCGGACAGGCTCTCGCGGAGGACTCGCGCGCCCTCGCGACGGTCGCGATCGGACTCGTGTTCGTGCTCCTGGTCTCTGGCGTGATCGAGGGCTTCGTGACCCCGGCGCCGTGGCCGTGGCCGGTCAAGATCGGCATCGGCTTCGCCGCGCTGTGCGCGTTCCTGGCCTACATGCTCGTGCTCGGCCGCCGGGCGGCACGTGCAGGCGAGACCGGCGACATCGGTGAGTTCGAGGCCGGCAGCACCCGCATCTACGCGTCCTGAGGGCGGCATCCGCCCGCCCTGGGCGCCACGCGACAGGAGCGCCGCTGCGCGCCAAGCGTGCCTGGAGCGGAGCGGCGCAACTGGCGCGCGAGCCAGAGTGGGCGCGGTGGGGGAGCGCAGTCGCGCGCGCGCAAGCGAGCAGTCGCGCGCGCGAACAGGCGAACAGGGGACGCAGGCCGGCGGGCTAGAGGCGGCCGGCGAGCTTCAGCGCGAGGTAGTGGTCGGCGAGGCGGGGCGGCAGCTCGGCGGGCGGACCCGTGACGACATCGGCGCCCTGCTGGCGGATCGCCGTGGCGACCCTGGCGACGTCGAGCAGCGCCCGTTCGGCGGCCGCAGCGCGGTAGACCTGCTCGCGGTCGGCGCGCTCGAGGGTCGCCTGCAGCGTCGTGGGATCGGTGACCGACGCGACGACCACGGTGTGGCGCCGGGTCAGCTGGGGCAGCACCGCGAGCAGGCCCGTCGACGCCCCCGCGGCGTCGATCGAGGTCAGCAGCACGACGAGGGCGCGCTGGCTCGTGATCCCGCGCACCTGGGCCGGCACTCCGGCCCAGTCCATTTCGAGGAGTTCGGGGTCGATCACCGCGAGCGTGTCGACCATCCGCGACAGCAGTTCTGCGCCCTGGGCGCCCTGCACCCTGCCGCGCACCCGCCGGTCGAAGGCGATCATGTCCACCCGGTCCCCGGCTTTCGACGCGAGCGCGGCGAGCAGCAGCGCCGCCTCGAACGCGGTGTCGAGCCTGGTCTCGTCGTCGATCCGCGCGGCGGAGGTTCGACCGGTGTCGATCACGATGACCACCCGGCGGTCGCGCTCCGGTCGCCAGGTGCGCACGACAACGTCGTTGTGTCGTGCCGTCGCCCGCCAGTCGATCGAGCGCACGTCGTCGCCGCGCACGTACTCCCGCAGCGAGTCGAACTCGGTGCCCTGGCCGCGCACGAGCACGCTCGTGCGCCCGTCGAGTTCCTTGAGCCGGGTGATGCGCGAGGGCAGGTGCTTCCGCGCGTTGAACGGCGGCAGCACACGGATGCGCCCCGGCGCTTCGAGCGTGGCCTGGCGCGCCCACAGTCCGAGCGGCCCGTACGAGCGGATCGTGACCCGGTCCACCCGGCGTTCGCCCCGCCGGAACGGGGTCAGCCGGAGGGACACGAGCCGGCGTTCCCCGGCCGGGATGGTCAGCGCCGTGCGGTTGTTGCCGGCGCCGGCCGACGGTTGCCAGGCATCCCGCACCAGAGCCCTCAGGCGGCGCGAACCGGAATTCGTGACATAGAGCAGGCTCGTCACCGTCTCGCCCAGGCGCACCCTCGCCGGCAGGCTGCGTTCGAGGCGCACGGCCCGCGGGGAGCCGGCCAGCGCGAGGTCGAGCAGGCCGAGCCCGAGGCAGAGCAGCACCCACAGGGCGAGGATGGTGCCCGCGGCCGCCGGGCTGCGTCCGAGCAGCACGATGGGCACGACGCCGAGGGCGACGAGCAGCGTGAAGCGACCGGAGACCGTCACCTTAGATCGGAACCTGGACCTGCTGGAGCACGCTGCGCAGGATGGCGTCGACGGAGACGCCTTCGAGCTCGGCCTCCGGCTGCAGCTGGATCCGGTGCCGCCAGACCGGGAGGACCATCGCCTGGACGTGGTCAGGGGTGATCGAGTCGTAGCCGCTGAGCCAGGCCCACGCCTTCGTGGCCGCGAGCAGCGCTGTCGTCCCGCGGGGGCTCACGCCGAGCTTGACGGACGGGCTGCGCCGGGTCGCGCGGGCGAGGTCCACGATGTACGCGAGCACGTCGGCGCTCGACCCGACCTCCATGACGGCGGCCTGCGCGGCCGCGAGCTGCTCGGCACCGAGTACGGCAGTGACTCCGGCCGCGGTGAGGTCGCGGGGGTCGAAGCCGGCGGCGTGGCGGCGGAGCACTTCGAACTCCGCGTCGCGCTCCGGCACGTCGAGCACGAGCTTGAGCAGGAACCGGTCGAGCTGCGCCTCGGGCAGCGAGTACGTGCCCTCGTATTCGATCGGGTTCATCGTCGCGGCGACGATGAACGGGTCCGGCAGGGGCAGCGTCCGGCCGTCGACGCTGACCTGGCGTTCCTCCATCGCCTCCAGGAGCGCAGACTGGGTCTTCGGCGGTGTCCGGTTGATCTCGTCCGCGAGCAGGATATTGGTGAACACGGGCCCGTTTCGGAACTCGAACTCCCCGGCCCGCGCGTCGTAGATGAGCGACCCGGTGACGTCGCCCGGCATCAGGTCCGGCGTGAACTGCACCCGTTTCGTCTCGAGGCTGAGCGCCTGGCTGAGCGAGCGCACCAGCAGGGTCTTGGCGACGCCGGGCACGCCCTCGAGCAGCACGTGGCCGCGCGCGAGCAGGGCGATGATGAGCCCCGTCACGGCGCCGTCCTGGCCGACGACGGCCTTGCCGACCTCGGTGCGAACCTGCGCGAGCGATTCCCGGAGCGAAACGATGGTGTCAGTCGGTGTGCTCATGGGTCCATTCTTCCGGGGGTGGTTGCGGGGGGTGTGGCGGATGCCTGCGGAGCCGCGGGCAGGCCGCTCGCGGCGATCACGGCTCGCTCCAGGTCCTGGAGCCGGTCGGACTGGGCGACGAGGTCCCGGTCCGTGGCCGGGACCCCGTCGACGAGGACGAAGCGTACCTCGGCCGGGGCGCGCCCGGTCAGGGCGGACACCGCGAGCACGACGTCGTCGAGGCTCGCGAGCCTGGACAGCCCGACCCGGGCCGCGAGGCGCTGCACGGTGGCGACCCGCAGGGAATCTAGGGCGCGGAGGCGTGCGTTGCCGCGGGCGTAGAGGCGGGCCCTGCCCTCCATCGTCTCGCTCGCGCGCACGGTCACCGGCAGGTTCTCGGCGACGAGCGGTCCGAGCCGCCTGCCCTGCCACACGGCCGCGGCGAGGAAGACGACCGCGAGGAGCAGGATCGTGGGTGTGACCCAGCCCGGCGTCAACTCGCCGAGGCTCGGCGGGCCGGTGACCGCGACATCCGCCAGGGTCGGCTGGTACCAGATCAGGTCCGCGCTCGCCCCGAGCAGGCCCAGTGCGAGGGCAGCGTGACCGGATGTCGTGATCTCGTCGTTGCTGAAGATGCCGTCGTCGGCAACGAGGGTCAGCTCCGTGGCCGGCAGGGTCGCGCCGACGACGGCGAAGGAGTTCCGACCGGAAGGGAAACAGCCGCGTTCCGCGGAGTCGGCGGGGAGGCTGAGCGTCTTCCCGCCGGGGGCGACGCTGCCCGCCCTGATCGCAGCGGGCAGATCGCAGCGATCGCCCGCTCCGTCCAGGCTGTCGGCGACCCCGCCGAAACCGACGGCGGGGTCCAGCGTCTGCAGCAGGAGGAAGCCGGGGGCGACCACGACGGTGCGGGGCGCGAGGGCGGCCATGGCGGAGATCTGGTCGTTCGTCAGATAGCCGTTCGGGTCGGTGAAGAACAGGGTCGGATCCGAACTCGCAGCGGCGAGCGTGCGGGCCTCGACGAGGGTGTCCGCGGTCGTGACGTGCACACCCTGCTGGCGCAGCACCTCGGCGAGGGCGCGGGCGCCCGCCGGTGCGGCGTTGTCGGCGGCGAGCGGGGTTCCGCCGCCCGAACCGGCGCCCGCGAGCAGCGTCGCCGCGATGGCGACGAGCAGGGCGCCGATGCCCGCGAGCACCCAGAACCGGGAGCGTCGTGCGGCGGCGCGCAGGGTCGGAGTCGTCGCCACCGCGACGGTGCCCGCGAGAGTGGTCACTGCGTCGCCGTCGGGGCCGGGTCTTCGCGGATCCTGGGCGTCCGCGTGCGCAGGGCGCTTTCGAGTGCGGCGAGGGACAGGAAGCCGGACTCGGTGCCTTCCGCGCCGAGGTAGCGAACGCCGTCGAAGAGGGCGGCGGCCGTCTGGAGGCTGATCCGTTCCTCCGGGAACGCCGTCGCCGCTCGCTCGGCCAGGCCGTGCGCTGTCGTGCCGGGGGTGGCGAAGAGCACCGTGCGTTCGACGAGCGACCTGGCCAGGGCCCGGAACATCTCGCTGATGGCGAGGTCCCAGTCCTTGTGCGATGCCGCGGACAGTGCGGCCCTGCGCAACTCGTCGGCGGACCGGGCGTCGTTCCTGCCGAACACCTCCTGCTGCAGGCCGCTGCGGCGGTTCCACCGCGGCAGCCCGAAGACGAGCACGGCCACGACGACGACGGCGATGATGACGAGCGTCACGACGAGCGGAACCCAGGGTCCGAGGCCCGCCCCCGACGGCGCACCGAGCGAAGCGAACCAGTCGAAGAACGCCTTGCTGACCCGGTCGAACCAGGTCGGCCGCGCAGCCTCGTATGGCGGCTTGGCGAGCTCGTCGCGCAACCAGGCCGTGGCCGTCGGGGCATCGGGATCGACAGGGATACTCGCGGGAAGCGTCCCAGCCCACGTCCCCCACGCACCGGTCATGACTGCGGGGCCGCCGGCATCCGCCCGGCCGGGATCAGGTACGGGTCGGCAGCGTCGCTGCCGGGGGTGGATTCGACGAAGCGCTGCAGGTCGAGGTCGAGGCCTTCCTTGCGCATCCGCAGGTCGATATAGATGAGCGCCGTCGTGCCGGACTGGACGACCGCGGCGACGGCGCCGAGCACGAGGCTCAGGAGAATGGTCAGCACGTAGAGGACGATCGCGGGGATCCACGAGTCGACGGCGCCGGTCGGGTCGATGAGTGAGACGGCGACCCCGCCGAGCAGCGACAGCGGCGTCGAGACGATCTGGGAGACGATGTTCACAATCGCGGCGACGAGGAACTGGACTCCGAGCGTGCGCCAGAAATAGCCTCTCGTGAGTGACCAGGATCGGGCGATGGCCGCCCCGATGCCGAGGCGTTCGAGCACGATCAGGCTCGGGACGAGGGAGGTCTTCGTGGCCAGCCAGGCCGAGAGCGCGAGGATGCCGAGCCCGCCGAGAATGCCGAAGACGGTCCCGATGACGATGCCTGCTCCTCCGAGAAGCACGAACACGACGACGACTCCGGCGACGACCGCGAGGCCGACGAGGAGTGCGCCGCTGAGAATGGCCGCCCAGAGGGCGAGGGGCCACAGGCGCCGGCCCGCCGCCCGCCAGAGCTGGCCGAGCCTGAGCTTCTGGCCGAGCATCGCGCGGGAGACCTCGACGACGATGACGCCCTGGAGCAGCGCGGAGGCGATCACGGAGAGCAGGATCGGCACGACCGCCGACAACACGATGGTGAGGTTGGCGCCGGCCTGGACCGCGTCCTTGTCGGCGAGCGGGGCGCTGTCGACCCGGCCGAGGGCGAGCAGCGTCACGGGGCCGACGATCAGCAGGGTGACCAGGAGGATCGCGCCCTGCACGAGCAGTGCGCTGCCGAAGGTGGCCTTGGGATTGCGTCGCAGCACCTGGAAGGGCGCCCAGAGCAGGGAACCGAAGCCGAGAGGCCGTAACGGGAGGAGGCCGGGGCGCGGCGGCGGTGTCCACGCGGGAGGCGGGCCCCAGACCTGGGGCACACCGGACGCCGGCGGCGGCGCGTATTCGCCGTAGCGCGGTCGATCGTTAGCGTCACCTGTCGGGGCGTGCCAGTTCTGCGGGTCCGTCACGAGACCTATGCTGGCATACTCGGCATCGAAACGGGCGCGACGGGCAATGACAGCCCCCCTCGACTACTCTGGTGTCAGTGATTGCATGACTCACCGGGAGTATTCCCTCCGGTGACCTAAGCGGAAAACGGTTGGATGAACGCACGCATTTTGGTCGTCGACGACGACACCGCGCTGGCGGAAATGATCGGCATTGTGCTGCAGGGTGAAGGTTTCGACCCTCACTTCTGCGAGGACGGCTCACTCGCGCTCGACGCGTTCCGGACGGTCAAACCCGATCTGGTCCTGCTCGACCTGATGCTGCCCGGCCTGGACGGCATCGAGGTCTGCACCCTGATCCGCGCGGAATCGGGGACGCCGATCATCATGCTCACCGCGCGCACCGATACGACGGATGTGGTCAAGGGCCTCGAATCCGGCGCGGACGACTACATGGTCAAACCGTTCAACCCCAAGGAACTCGTCGCCCGGATCCGCACCCGGTTGCGGCCCGTGTCCACGGAGTCGCCGGCGAACCTGTCGATCGGCGACCTCACCGTCGACGCCGCCGGGCACGAGGTGCGCCGCGGCGACCGGCAGATCGGCCTGACCCCACTCGAATTCGACCTCCTCCTCACCCTCGCGTCCCGTCCCCAGCAGGTCTTCACGCGGGAGATGCTGCTCGAACAGGTGTGGGGCTACCACTACAAGGCCGACACCCGGCTCGTGAACGTGCACGTGCAACGCCTCCGTGCGAAGGTCGAGGATGATCCGGACAACCCCCGCATCGTGATGACGGTCCGCGGTGTCGGGTACCGGGCCGGCGCGGCCATCTAGGCTCCGGATGGCCGAACCGACCGGGTTTGCCCGAACATGGCGCAGGGGGTGGCGGGACTGGCGCGACTGGAGATCCTGGCGCGCCCGACTGCTTCGCACCTGGCGTGCCTCCCTGCAGTTCCGCACCGTGACCATCACGGTCGTGCTGTCCGGCATCGCCATCGTCATGGTCGGCGTGTATGTCTCGGTGAGTGTCGGCAACGACCTCTTCCAATCCCGGCTCAGCCAGGTCGAGCTCGACTCGAACCGGGCCACGAGCGCGGCCCAGGGCATCCTGGACTCCTCGGACGCGGCGGACCGGGTCCAGGTGCAGAGCCTGCTGGCCTCGGCGCGCAGCGCCATCTCCGCGGCGTCCTCGAGCCGGCTTGTCGCCGTGTTCCGGGTTCCCGGCCAGGACCCGTCGACAGCAGCGCCCCAGGACTTCTCGACGTTCGGCGACTCGACAGAAGTCATCTCGCCCGAGCTGCGCACGGCGGTGCAGGGCGCGCCAGGCACCCAGTTCTGGCAGTCGGTGGCCCTCGCGACGGATGACGGCGGCCAGGTCGCCGGGATCGTCGTCGGTTCGCAGATCACCGTCCCCGTCGCCGGCCGGTACGAGCTCTACATCGGCTACAACCTCGGTGAGGCGGAGACGACCCTGCAGTTCGTGCAGCGCACCCTCGGCATCGCCGGGCTCCTGCTCATCATCCTGATCGGCGCGGTGACCTGGATCGTCGTGCGCTTCGTGGTGACCCCGATCCGGGTCGCGGCCGAGACCAGCCAGCGGCTGGCCTCCGGGGACCTCGGCGTGCGGCTGCCCGTGAAGGGCGACGACGTCATCACGACCCTCGCCCGGTCGTTCAACGGGATGGCCGACAGCCTGCAGAGCCAGATCAAGGAGCTCGCCGACCTCTCTGAGGTACAGCAGCGCTTCGTTTCCGACGTGTCGCACGAGCTGCGCACCCCGTTGACGACGATCCGGCTGGCCGGCGACATGCTCTACGACCAGCGGTCGGCGTTCCCCCCGGCGACGAGCCGCACCGCGGAGCTGCTGCACACCCAGGTCGAACGGTTCGAACTCCTGCTCGCGGACCTGCTCGAGATCAGCAAGTACGACGCCGGGTCCGTCGAGCTCGAGGCGGAGCCGACGAACCTCGTTCACCTCGCCGCCGACGCCGTCGAGGGCCTGCGATCCCTGGCCGAATCCAAAGGCACCCGGCTCAACCTCGTCGCGCCGGGCGGGCACCTCGACGCCGAGGTCGATCCCCGCCGCATCCGCCGGATCATGCACAACCTGATCGGCAACGCGATCGAGCACGGCGAGGGCAAGCCCGTCATCGTCTCGGTCGACAGCAACGAGACCGCCGTGGCGCTCTCGGTGCGCGACTACGGCCTCGGCATGAGCCAGGTCGACGTCAACCACGTCTTCGACCGGTTCTGGCGGGCCGACCCGTCCCGCAAGCGCACCATCGGCGGCACGGGCCTCGGCCTGTCGATCTCCCTCGAGGACGCGACCGTGCACCGCGGCTGGCTCCAGGTCTGGTCGAGCCCGGGGAAGGGCTCGTGCTTCCGGCTGACCCTGCCCCGGACCGCGCGCGGCGAGATCCTGAGTTCGCCGAGCCCGCTGCCGCCCGAAGACGCCGGGTCCGACGGCACGCTGCCGCGCCTCACGCTCGGCGAGGTCGGCAGGGCCGGGATCAAGGGCGCCCAACACGGTGAGGGAGCGACCCATGACTGACCGAAGCGGCGGCATCCGCCGTGCGACCAGGGACACCCGGGCGACCCGTCGAGGGGGACTCGGGCGCGCAGGGGGCACGCTCACCGCGCTGCTCGTGCTTGCGGTCCTGCTCAGCGGATGCTCGGGGATTCCACGGAGCGGCAGCGTTCGCACCGGGCAGGCGGTCTCGGCGGGGGACAACCCCGCACCCGTCTTCCTGCCGTCGCACCCGCAGGCCGATGCCAGCCAGGAAAGCATCCTGCGCGGTTTCATCGACGCCCAGACCAGCCCGGAGAACGACTACGCGATCGCCCGCGAATTCCTCGCCCCCGGCTTCAGCGGCGCCTGGGCCGCGGATGCCGGAGTGACGGTCGACGACGGGACCGCACGCACCATCGTTCCCGTCGACGGCCAGACCATGCAGTTCTCGGTGAATCCGATCGCCGACGTCGACGGGATCGGCGAATACCACGAGGTGGAGTCTCCCTCGCCCGTTGTGCTGCGCTACCAGTTCCAAAAGGTCGGCAACCAGTGGCGGATCAGCGCTGCGCCGAACGGCACCGTCGTCGACCAGACCACGTTCACCGACGTGTTCAGCTCCCAGGCCCTCTACTTCTTCGACTCGAGCTTCGCGTTCCTGGTGCCCGACCTGCGCTGGTTCCCGCGCGGGGGCGCCACCCTCACCAAGATCGTCAACGGCGTGTTGCACGGGCCGAGCCCGTGGCTGGGCGGGGCCGTCGTCACCGCGTTCCCCGACGGAACCAAGCTCACAGCGGATGCCGTGCAGGTCGTGTCGCGCGATGCAAAGGTCGACCTCAACGGCGAAGCCCTGAACGCGGACAGGGTCACCCTGCAGCGGATGCGGGCGCAGCTCATGAGCAGCCTTCCCACGGGCATCACCGTGACGATCTCGATCAACCAGAACTCCCAGGACCTCGGCGACCTCGGCGCCAACGCACCGATCGTCAACCCGCGGGTGGATGCCCGTGCGCTTGTGCTCCGGCAGGGCGCCTTCGGGTTCCTCTCCGCCGCCGGGAAGACGGTCACCCCGATCCCCGGCCTCTCCGACCAGGTCGTCGCTCTCGGGCCGACGGCGGTCACCCTCTCACCGGGTCAGACCGTCGCGGCGGCGCGTGCCGCGACCGGGGTCTCCGCCGTCCGGGTCGGCGAGGTCGCGAAACTGCTCGATCCGCGGCCCGGCCTCATCGCACCGGCCGTCGACAACTTCGGCTACGTGTGGTCCGTGCCCGCGAACCGTCCGGGCGAGCTCTTCGTCTACAGCCCCAACGGGGATGCGACGGCCGTACCGACCTCCTGGCCGGAGGCCTCCGGAATCGTGGCGCTGCGGGTGTCGCGGGACGGGACCCGGCTGATCGCATTGCTCACCTCCGGAACGGAGACCCGCTTCGTGATCGTCGCGATCAAGCGGGACAAGTTCGTCCCGGTCGCCCTGGGCGAGGAGGTCCAGCTCCAGTCCGTCCCAGGCACCCCCCTCGACGCCACCTGGATCGACGAGCTCACGGTCGCGTACCTCGTCGCGCTCCCGACCGGCGAGGACCGGATCGTGACCCAGCAGCTCGGCGGCGTCAGCTCGAGCATCGAGTCAGCGCCCGGGAGCGCGTCCATCACGGGGAGCAACACCCTGCGCGACGTGCGCGCACTCGCCACAACGGGCAGCCTGATGGTGCAGCGCGGAGTCGGCTGGCAGGAGCGCATCGACGACGTGACACTCGTGGCCACCCAGCAGGGAATCGGCGGGTAGCCGAGGGCCCGTCCTCCACAGGGCCGACGACCGACCGGGCACGCACCGGTGCGCGCCCGCCGGCCACGGGATCGCGGCAGGGGGACCAGTCTGGCGGCGTGACCGGAACCGGAGCGACACGGGCCGCGCGGCGGGCCATCCTGGACGCGTGGGCCGTTCTGCTGCCCACGGCGTGCAGCGGATGCGGTGCGCCGGACCGTGCGCTCTGCGCGGCCTGCCGCGCCCGCCTGGCCCCTGCCGTGCGCGTGACCGAGCGTGGCGGGCTGCGGGTCTGGGCGGGGCTCGACTATGCCGGTGTGCCGC
The DNA here is from genome assembly GCF_035019865.1 of Cryobacterium sp. 10I5. NCBI lineage: Bacteria > Bacillati > Actinomycetota > Actinomycetes > Micrococcales > Microbacteriaceae > Cryobacterium > Cryobacterium sp. 10I5. The sequence continues at coordinate 29,338 of NZ_JASJVI010000026.1, read as the reverse complement.
GTCGTGTGATCGCGAGTTTCAAGGACGGCGGGCGAACGGATGCCGCCGCCGCGCTCGCCCCTGCGCTCCTCGCCGCCGTCGTGGCCGCGCTCGCCGCAGTGCAGCAGTCCCAAGGTGCAGTGCAGTCCCAAGGTGCAGTGGAGTCCGAAGGCGCGGTGGAAACGCGCGGTGCCCGGCAGCATCGGGGCGACGGCATCCGCCTGGTCACGATTCCCTCGTCGCGACGGGCCTGGCGGGCGCGCGGGTACCTTCCGGTCGAGCTGCTGCTCCGCCGGTCCGGACTCGCGCCGAGCCGCGTGCTCACCACCAGCGAGGTCGGGCTCGACCGTGCCGCCCGGGCCAGGAACCGGGACGAGTCGCTCCGCGCCCGGCGCCCCCTGACCGGGGTGCGCTGCCTGCTCGTCGACGACATCGTCACGACGGGCGCCACCGTCCTGGAAGCGCGTCGCGCCATCCTCGCAGCCGGGGGAGAGGTCGTGGGCGTCGCCGCCCTCGCGGAAACCCGGAGACGCCTTCCGGTCACACAACGTTCATCAGAAACCGATTGACAAATTGCGGTGACTTCTCCACCCGGCAGGGCTACGGTGGAGCTAAAGGCGCGCACCAATCGCCCGGGACCGGGCGGTTCGCCAGATCTGGAGGTCGTCATGGAAACTAACATCGTCGGACGAAACCTGGGGATCACTGATCGTTTCCGGTCATATGCGTCGGAAAAGGCCGAGAAGATCGCCGGCCTGGCCGACAAAGCCCTTGCCCTCGAAGTCAAGCTCAGCCGGAACCGCGAGAAGGGGTCCGCAACGGGCAACGACAGGGTCGAGCTGACCTTGATCGGGAAGGGTCCCATCGTCCGCGCTGAAGCGGACGGTTCGGACAAGTACGCAGCCTTCGACGTGGCACTCGGACGTCTCCTCGAGCGCGTGCGCCGCGCCAAGGACCGCCAGAAGCTGCACCGTGGTGGAGCGCACCGGCCCACCTCCCTGCACGACGCGGCATCCGTGGACTTCAGCGTCGTCGACATCACGCCGGCCGACGCCGAAACCCTCGACGAGGTGCGCACGGGAGTGATTCGGGTGATCCGTCCCACCGAGTCGGAGGCGGCCGCCGCGGCCACCGCAGCCGAGGAAGAAGCGGACGAGGTCTACACGCCGGTCGTCATCCGCCGGAAGGTCTTCTCCGCTGCCCCGATGACCGTCGACGACGCCCTCTACTTCATGGAACTCGTCGGGCACGACTTCTACCTGTTCCAGGACTCGGAGACGAACCGGCCGAGTGTGGTCTACCGCCGCAAGGGCTGGGACTATGGGGTCATCGAACTGGATGAGAACAGCGAGGAGTTGCGGGTCGCCGCCGAGTAAGGCGCCCGGTAGGCCGTCGAGTGCACTCCCTGACCAACTAGCATTGTTATAGTTGCCGCACACCGGCGCACAACAGTGTCGGCGTGGTTCAATCCGTCGCGTGAGCAGCCAGACCCTGGTTCATCTCACCGAGACGACAGGCGTAACGGCGCCGTGATTAGTGGAGTGCATTCGTGGCCTCAATCCTTGAAAAGGTTCTTCGTGTTGGTGAAGGACGCGTCCTGCGTCGTCTTGAGCAGTATGCGAAAGCCATCAATGCGCTGGAAGAAGACTTCAGCCAGCTCACCGACGAGGAGCTGAAGAACGAAACCGTCGTGCTGCGGGAACGCTACTCGAACGGCGAGTCGCTCGACGACCTGCTGCCCGAGGCGTTCGCCGCCGTGCGCGAGGCCTCGACCCGAACCCTGGGCCTGCGTCACTTCGACGTGCAGCTCATGGGTGGGGCGGCCCTGCATCTCGGCAACATCGCCGAGATGAAGACCGGTGAGGGCAAGACGCTCGTGGCGACGACTGCGGCTTACCTGAACGCCATCACGAGCCGCGGTGTGCACATCATCACCGTGAACGACTACCTCGCGAGCTACCAGAGCGAGCTGATGGGCCGCGTGTTCCGCGCCCTCGGTATGACCACCGGGTGCATCCTCTCCGGCCAGACCCCCGCGCAGCGCCACGAACAGTACCTCGCGGACATCACGTACGGCACGAACAACGAGTTCGGCTTCGACTACCTGCGCGACAACATGGCGTGGCAGGCCGCCGACATGGTCCAGCGCGGCCACTACTACGCGATCGTGGACGAGGTCGACTCGATCCTGATCGACGAGGCACGCACCCCGCTCATCATCTCCGGACCGGCATCCGGCGAGGCGAACCGCTGGTTCACCGAGTTCGCGAGCCTGACCAAGCGGCTCGTTCCCGAGGTCGACTTCGAGGTCGACGAGAAGAAGCGCACCGTCGGCGTGCTCGAACCCGGCATCGAAAAGGTCGAGGACTACCTCGGCATCGACAACCTCTACGAATCGGCGAACACCCCGCTGATCTCGTTCCTGAACAACGCGATCAAGGCGAACGCGCTGTTCAAGAAGGACAAGGACTACGTCGTGATGAACGGCGAGGTTCTCATCGTCGATGAGCACACCGGTCGCATCCTGATGGGCCGACGCTACAACGAGGGCATCCACCAGGCCATCGAGGCGAAGGAGGGCGTCGCGGTCAAGGCTGAGAACCAGACCCTCGCGACGGTGACCCTGCAGAACTACTTCCGGCTCTACTCGAAGCTGTCCGGCATGACCGGAACCGCCGAGACCGAGGCCGCCGAGTTCATGAGCACCTACAAGCTCGGCGTGGTCTCGATCCCCACAAACAAGCCGATGAAGCGCATCGACCAGTCCGACCTCGTCTACAAGAACGAGGAGGCCAAGTTCGGCCAGGTCGTCGAGGACATCGTCGGCAGACACGAAAAGGGCCAGCCGGTCCTCGTCGGAACGACGAGCGTCGAGAAGAGCGAGTACCTCTCCCGGCTGCTCGCCAAGCGCGGCGTCCGCCACGAGGTGCTCAACGCGAAGAACCACGCGCGGGAAGCCGCGATCGTCGCCCAGGCCGGTCGCCTCGGCTCCGTCACGGTCGCCACCAACATGGCCGGCCGTGGCACAGACGTCATGCTTGGTGGCAACGCCGAATTCCTCGCCGTCGCCGAGATGAACGCGAAGGGCCTCAGCCCGATCGAGACGCCCGACGAATACGAGACCGAATGGGACGACGTCTTCGCCGGAGTCAAGGCGAAGGTCTCCGAAGAGGCCGAGAAGGTCGTCGAGGCCGGTGGCCTCTACGTGCTCGGCACCGAGCGTCACGAGTCGCGCCGCATCGACAACCAGCTCCGCGGGCGCAGCGGACGCCAGGGCGACCCGGGCGAGAGCCGCTTCTACCTGTCCCTGACCGACGACCTGATGCGCCTCTTCAACGCGGGTGCCGCCGAGAGCCTGATGAGTCGCCAGGGCGTGCCCGACGACATGGCGATCGAATCCAAGGTCGTGAGCCGCGCCATCCGCTCCGCCCAGTCGCAGGTCGAGGGCAGGAACGCCGAGATCCGCAAGAACGTGCTCAAGTACGACGACGTGCTCAACCGCCAGCGCGAAGCGATCTACGGCGACCGCCGCCACATCCTCGAGGGTGACGACCTCCACGAGCGCACCCAGCGCTTCCTGGAAGACGTGATCGACGAGGTCCTCAGCGTGCACACCGGCGAGGGCAACGGCGACGACTGGGACTTCGACGCACTCTGGACCGAGCTCAAGACCCTCTACCCCGTCGGCATCACCATCGACGAGGTCATCTCCGAAGCCGGCAACCGCGGCAGGATCAACCGTGACTTCATGCGCAGGGAGATCCTCTCCGACGCCAAGGTCGCATACCAGAAGCGCGAGGGCAGCCTCGGCTCCCCGGCCATGCGCGAACTCGAACGCCGGGTCGTGCTCTCGGTGATCGACCGCCGCTGGCGCGAGCACCTCTACGAGATGGACTACCTCAAGGACGGCATCGGCCTCCGAGCGATGGCCCAGCGCGACCCGCTCGTCGAGTACCAGCGTGAAGGTTTCGCCATGTTCCAGCAGATGATGGGGCAGATCCGCGAGGAGACCGTCGGCTTCCTCTTCAACCTCGAGGTCGAGGTCAACCAGGCGCCCGATCCCGTCGCCGCGCCGGTCGTCGTCGCGAAGGGCCTCACGCCCGGCGACGATTCCGGCGCCGACAAGCTCAGCTACACCGCACCGAGCGATTCCGGCGGAGTCGAGGTGCGCAACCAGCGCGGGCAGATTCAGCAGGCCGCGACCGACCGTGCCCGCCGGGCCGAGACGGACGCGAACGCAGGAGACACCCCGGTGGCAGAGACCGCGGCTCCCGCCGGGCCTCCGCGCCGCGGCGCCTTCGGCCAGCGCGACTCCGGGACGCCGGCCGTTCCGGTCAACCGTGCCGAACGTCGGGCCCAGGGCAAGAAGTAACACCACTCGCCGCACACACGACGGAAGAGCAGCGCAGCGAGGACGGCGCCGACGGCGAAGAAGCCGGCGCCCCACCAATATGCGACCGCGTAGCTGTGGATCGCGGCATCCGCGGCCACCGCAGCGGTGAGCGGGGTGTTCGCGGCCAGGAAGTTGGTCGCTGCCGTCGCGGCGAGCGTGTTGAGCAGCGCGGTCCCGATCGACCCGCCGACCTGCTGGCTCGTGTTCACCATCGCGGAGGCGACGCCGGCGAACTGGCGGTCGACGCCGAGCGTCGCCGTCTGCATCGAGGCAGGCATGATCGAGCCCATCGCGAAACCGAGGATCATCAGCGGCGGCAGCACGTCGGCGGCATAGGTGCTGTTCAGGTCGAGATGAGTCAGGTAGATCATCCCGAGCGCGCCGAGCGTCATGCCGAACGGCACCATGATCTTCGGACCGAATCGCGGCACGAAGATATTCGTCGACAGCTGGGCCGCGACGACGAGCATCCCGATCATCGGCAGGAACGACAGGCCGGTCTGGACCGGGGTGTAGTGCAGCGAGACCTGCAGGTAGTAGGTGACGAACAGGAAGATGCCGAACATGCCGGCACCCGCGATCAGCACGGAGAGGTAGGCGGCGCCGCGGTTACGGTCGAGCACGATCGCGAGCGGCAGCAACGGATGTGCGGCTCGGCGCTGCCAGAGCACGAAGGCGACGAGGAGAACGACGGCTCCCGCGAGCATGCCCCAGGTGAGGGGAGAGTCCCAGCCGTCGGTTTCGGCGTTGGAGAACCCGTAGACGAGTCCGAAGAGCGCGCCGGAGACCAGGATGGTGCCGGGGATGTCGAGCTTCGGACGCGGGCCGGTGCGCTCGAGGTGGTCGACGAAGATGATCGCGCCGATCACCCCGATCACGGCGATGGGGATGTTGATGTAGAGGTTCCAGCGCCAGTCGAGGTTCTGGGTGAGGAAGCCGCCGAGCAGCAGGCCGACGGCGCCGCCGGCACCGGCGATCGCGCCGAAGATGCCGAAGGCGCGGGCGCGCTCCTTCGGGATGGTGAAGGTCGTGGTGAGCACGGCGAGGGCGGTCGGGGCCAGCAGGGCGCCGAACGCACCCTGCAGGGCGCGGGCGCCGACGAGCAGCCCGAAGGTGCCTGCCGCGCCGCCGAGAGCCGAGGCGGCGGCGAAGCCGATCAGGCCGATGATGAAGGTGCGCTTCCTGCCGATGAGGTCGGACAGGCGTCCACCGAGCAGCAGGAGGCTCGCGAAGGCGAGCGAATACGCGGTGATGATCCACTGCCGGTCTCCGTTGGAGAAGCCGAGGTCCGCCTGCGCGGAGGGCAGGGCGATGTTGACCACGGTCGAGTCGAGCACGACCATGAGCTGGGCGAGGGCGACGGTGCTGAGGGTCCACCAGCGCCGGGAATGCGGCACAGGTGCGCTCGTGAGAGTGGAAGAAGTGGCGGAAGTCTTTGGCATGAAGGCGACTATATACGATACTGTGGAGTTCCGGATCTTAACAGTTCCTGAATTTACCTCCGGGTAACATTCGATCAGAAGAGTTCGATCAGAAGAGTTCGATCAGAAGAGTTCGATCAGAGAGCGGTGAGTGTGGCTAGGACCCAACTCGGCCCGGCCGAGGATGACCCCGCCGAGGAGGCGGAGCCCGTCAAGCTCGGTCGCAGGCGGGACCATACCCGTGACCCTGACATCCTCGCTGCTGCCGTCGACGTGCTTGCCGAATGCGGCTATGACGGCATGACCATCGACATGGTCGCTTCCCGGGCGAAAGCGGGCAAGGCCACCCTCTACCGGAGGTGGCCGTCGAAGGGCGAACTCGTCATCGACGCGGTCGCGTGCATGAAGAACGGTGACCTGAACCTGTCCCAGCTGCCGGACACCGGAACACTGCGCGGGGATCTGATCGCCATGATCAAGCCGCACTCGATCGAGGACGGCGAGAAGAAGCTGCGGGTCATAGCCGGACTGATGTCCCTGCTCGCCCACTCGCCCGAGCTCGCCGAGACCGCCCGTCTCTCCGTGGTCGAACCCCGGGTGACCGCCCATCGGTTCCTGCTGCGCCGTGCCATCGAGCGCGGCGAGATCTCACCGACAAGCGACGTGGACAACCTGGCGACCGTGACCACCGCCATGGCCTCGATGCGGGTCCTGTTCGAGCGCAAGCCCGTCAACCGGGACTTCCTGATCTCCCTGATCGACGGGGTGATCCTGCCCGCGGTCGGCCTGGGTGCCGGCTCGGGAGTCGACCCCGGGTCCGGCTCGGCCCCTGAGGCGCCTGCTGCAGCGGATCCGGCCGTCACAGCACATTGATCGCGCTGGCCCGCCACCGGTTGTCGAGCCCTTCGAGGCGCAGGGCGACCGCGCGCACCCGTACTTTGCTGTGCACGATGACGACCGCTTCGACCACGCCGTCCCTCGGTTCCGTGATGGTGACCCTGCCGATGGAGATCGTGGGCCGCTGCGCCGGGAGGCCCTTGATCGCCCGTGCCCTGTTGGAGAGGACGACCCGCTTGAGCAGGTGGCGGTAGACGTCGTCGCTCACCCAGCGCGCGAGCTGGTCGAGTTCGCGGGCCCCGGAGAGCACCTCGATCACGCACCGGGTGAGGTTGATGAGCAGCGGCTCCGGGTCTGGCAGTTGCCGGCGGGAACTCGGCTGCAGCCCGAAGTAGTCCTCGTCGGCGAACCGTTCCACTCGGGCGCTCGCCTGCTCACTCATACCGACTGGATCGCTCATGACTCCTCCGGGGGGTTCCGGGTGCTGAGGTACAGGTTCGCTACTCAATCAGCGGATGCCGGCGGTGTCGAGCGCTTATATGTCCTGTGGATAACACGGCGCCCCGGTTTGCGGCGAGTTAGCGTCGACGTGTGCGCTGGGACAACCTGTTCGACGACCTCGAGGGACAGCTCGAACACGAGCTGAACGCCGAGGACCTCGAGCTGCGCGCGGAAGAGGAACGGCTCCGGCTCGGCCGGTTGTCGCTGCGGCACCGGCTGATGAGCCTGAGCGGCGCGGGCAGCGGCGTCCTGCGGCTGGTGCTCGCCTCCGGTGCGACTCTCTTCGTTCGTCCGACGACGTTCGGGCGGGACTGGCTCGCCGCCGAGATCCTCGATCCGGCTTCGGCGTCGGCCGGGACGACCCCGCCCGGTGTCCCCGCCTTGAGCGCTCCGCAGTGCGTCGTTCCGATCGCTGCGATCGCGGGGGTGATCCTGCAGTCTGCGGAGGTGCGCGCCTCCCTCACCGCGCCGGCGGAACCCGAGTCGGGGGTCGTCGACCGGATCGGGTTCGCCTTCGTGCTCCGCGACCTGGCCAGGCGGCGCAAATTCGTCGAGGTGCACACCCCGGGAGGTCTCCTCAGCGGAACGATCGACCGGATCGGCCGCGACCACCTCGACCTCGCGATGCACGACCGCGGGGTGCCGCGCCGTACCTCCGAGGTGCGGCAGTACCGGATCGTCCCCCTCGCCGAGATCCAGCTGCTGTGCCTGCCCTGACTGTCCCGGTACTGATCCTGCCGGCTCTGATTCTGCCGGCTCTGATTCTGCCGGCTCTGATCCTGCCGGCTCTGATCCTGACGGTACTGATCCTGACCGCGCCGGCCTAGGTTCAGGCAGGCGGCCGGATGATCGTGCCGCCGGAGAGCTCGGGGATGTTCGCGTAGTCGGATTGCTCCCACAACGACAGCCGCCTGGCCTCCTCGTACTTGGCCTCGATGTACGACTCGAGCACGACCCGCTCCACCCGCCAGTGCTGCATCCGCTCGGGTGCGGACGGACCGATCCTGATGGCCGGCAGCTCACCCGTGTGCACGAGCTCGCTGACCTCGGTCAGGGTGAGGGCGAGGATGTCGGCGGTGTCCGCGAGGGTCAGGAAGCGGCCCAGCCCACGATAGTCGTCTGGAGCATTCATGGTTCGATTATCGGCGGTTCCGGCGGCGTTCCGCCGGGAGAGCGGCAGCCTGTGGATAACTTTCCCGCCGCCGCGCGGGAACGGCGACGATAGACACCAATGATCCGGCGGGCGGCGGCAGGCGCCCGCGCCAGGGAGAGGGGCAGCCATGGTCTCGAGGCCGAAACGGGCACCACGCCCGGGAGTCTGGTTCGATCCGCGCCTGCTCATCGGGCTCGTCCTCGTGCTCGGTGCGGTCGGCGGCGTGGCTTTGGTCGTCGCAGGCAGCGATCGGACGACAGCCGTCTACGCGGCCCGCGACGCTCTCCTGGTCGGCGACCGGGTCACGGCCGCCGACCTCGAGCTCAGCCAGGTCCGCCTCGACGGCGCGCTCCCGCTCTACGTGACGCCCGAGCGGATGCCCGCTGACGGCCTGGTCCTGGCCCGCAGCGTTGCAGCGGGCGAGCTGATCCCGGTGTCCGCGGTCGGCGCATCCGCTGACGCCGGCGTCACGACGGTCGTCGTCGAGCTGACCGACGCCCTCGCGGAAGCCGTCGTGCCGGGCGCCGTCGTCGACGTCTGGTCCTCACCCCAGACCGCGCGTGGGGAGTTCGGACCGCCGACGGTGCTCGTCGGTCGAGCCGGAGTGGTGCGCGTGCTCGAGCCGAGTGGACTCTCGGTGGGGACCAGCCGCCGTTCGGTCGAGCTCCGGGTACCGAGGGAAGTCGTCGCCGCTGTGCTTACCGCGATCGCCAACCGCGCGGCGATCGCGGTCGTTCCGGCCAACCAGCCCCTCGGCGGTTGATCATGGCCCGGCTGCTGCTCGCGCTCGACCGCCCGACGGAGGACCGCCTCCTGGCGGACATCGTGCAGTACGGGCACGCCGTCCTCGCCCGGCTGTCGGGGGCAGGGGAACTGCTCGCGGTCCTCGACCGCACCGAGGCGGATGTCGCGCTCGTCAGCGCTGCACGGGCGACGCTGAGTGCCGCCGTGATCCGGGCGTGCGACGAGCACGGAGTGCGCGTGATCGCGCTCGCCGCGACCGACCAGGACCGCAGGCATGCAGCGGGGCTCGGCCTCCTCGACGTGATCGACGCAACGGCGCCCTGGGCCGGAATCGAAGCGGTGATCGAGGCAGGCGTGGTGATCCCGTTGCGGGTCACCGAACGCGAGGCCTCCCGCCCGGTGCCCGCCCGCGGCACCGTGATCGCGGTCTGGGGGCCCTCCGGCGCGCCGGGTCGCACGACGCTCGCGATCAACGTCGCCGCCGAGATCGCGGCGGCGGGGCACACCGTTGCGCTCGTCGACGTCGACAGCTATGGAGGCGGGATCGCGCCGGCCCTCGGGATGCTCGACGAATCGCCCGGTTTCGCCGCGGCCTGCCGTCTCGCCGGGACCGACAGCCTCACCCGGCCGGAACTCGAACGGATCGCGCAGCGCTACACCTCGCCGCGCGGCGCGTTCTGGGTGCTCACGGGCATCGGGAGGCCTTCGCGCTGGCCGGAGTTGACCGGCGAGCGCGTCTCGAAGACCATCGAGGTGCTCCGGAACTGGGTGGACTACGTCGTGCTCGACACCGGGTTCAGTCTGGAGAGCGACGAGGAGATCTCGAGCGACCTGTTCGCGCCGCGCCGCAACGCAGCGACACTCACGGCGCTCCGGGCGGCGGACCACGTCGTGGCGTGCGGGCTCGCCGACCCGGTCGGGCTCGCCCGGTTCCTGCGGTCCTGGGCCGAGCTCGCCGAGGCGGTCTCGACCGACAGGGTCAGCGTCGTGATGAACCGGGTTCGACCGAGCGCCGTCGGCATCGACGCCAACCGGCAGGTCGTCGCCGCGCTCCGCCGGTTCGGTGGAATCCAGGCCCCGTTCCTGATCCCGCACGACCAGGCGGGCGCCGATGCCGCCGTGCTGACCGGACGCACGCTGCGCGATACCGCGCCGAATTCGCCCGCCCGCGCCGGCATCCTGCGGCTGGTGCACCGGGAGCTTCTGCCCGTTCCGGTTCCGGAGCGAAGCGGGGGCCTGGGGCGGATGCCGTGGCGTCGCCGGGCTCCCGCGGTGTGAAGGGGGCGCTCAGTCGCCGAGCGGGATCACCTCGATGCTTGAGCCTGGTCCGGTCACGACGAGCACACGCTTGCCGGTGACCCCGGCCAGGGCCTCGGCGACGGCGGTCGCCTGCCCGGCTTCCGTCCCGGCTGCCTGCCCGGCTTCCGTCCCGGCGTCGGTCCCGGCTCCGGTTCCGGCGCGCGACCAGACGGTGACTGCTGCGCCGGTGCTTTCGGTGACGGCCCGTCGGAGCGGTTCCGGATCTGTGCCTGCGGTCGTGATCAGGATCACCCTGCCGATGCCTGGCTGCCGTTCCCCTGGTGCTGCGAGCAGAGACCGGTCGCGTCGCCAGACGGCGAAGTGATACCCGGCGACGAGACCCGTCGCGACCAGGAGTCCGAGCGGCGCCCGCACGTCCTCGAGGACGCTGCGGTCCGCCGTGCCGCCGAGGCCGAACTCGAACAGCCGGAAGCCGACCACGAGCAGCGTGATGAGTGCGACGACGGCGCTCAGGCCGAAGACGAGGACGAGATAGACCCGCCGGCCGTTATCGGCGCTGCCCTGGTTCGAACGGTCACAGACCCGCGGCGTGAGCGGTCGCCAGGCCGCCCACCACAGCGGCCCGCCGACGATGAGGGCACTGAGCCCGCCGAGCAGGAGCGTGCGGGTGTCCGACCCGACGAGAGGGTCCGTGAGCACGGAGAGCAGGGAATTGACCACCACACCGACCCCGGTTGCCGCGGACGCCAGCGCGAGCCCGGAGGTGACCAGGGTGGCCGCGCCACGGGTCGCCGCCGAACGGCGCGTGGCGAGTCGGCCGTGATACCGCCAGACGAGCGCGCCGACGAGAGCGGCTGCGAGGGAGGGGCCGAGGGGATCGAGAATGCCGCCGAGAGGTTCCGAGCTGTCGAAGCAGAGCCTGAGCAGGACGTACAGCGTCACCCCCGCCCCGACGAGCGTCGTGACGAGGGCCGCGCCGATGCCGACGCAGACGAGGGCGACGTCCGCGAAGCCGCCGCGCATGGTCGACACCCGTTCCCGGCTGAGGTGCCACCACCACACGGATGCCCCGCCGGCGCACCAGACGAGCCCGACCGCCGGCTGGCGCCACCAGAACGCGCCCTCGTCGAGCAGGGGGAGCAGGGACGTGACGGCCAGGTCGAACACCGAGCCGATGGCCGTGATCGCCCCGCCGGCGCCGATCAGGAGGCCGAACACGCTGCCGAGAACGGGCGCGACCGACCTGAGGCGCAGCGGACCCTTGTCCCGGTGTCCGGACATCCACCGGTGCCAGACCCAGACCGCCGCCCAGACGAGGCCGGTCGCCAGGCCGTGCGGCTGCCGGTCGTCGGCGACGAGTGCGGATGCCGCGCCGAGCAGGGCCGTTGTGGACGTGATGCACGCGACGGTCGACATGGCGGCGATGTAGAGGCCCCAGGCCGGCGCCGAGCGTTCGTCGCCGGCCATCCGCCGCCACAGCGACCACCAGAGCACCGCGGCGAACGGGCCGGCGATCAGCGTGAAGGCGAGGGATTGGGCGAGCCCGGAGACGTCGTTTCCCGCGAGCCGGCCCGTGTCGCCCGGCAGGATCTCGAGCACGCCATCGAACAGCCGGCCGAACAGCCCCGAGAGCCCGGCGGCCGCGAGCGTGACGAAGGCGAAGAGCAGGACGAAGACGATGACGCGCCGCACCGTGGACAGCCCGGTCGTCGCGCTCATGAGGTGGCCTTCGTACCGGGGCAGACCGCGAATCGCCAGGGCGCGGAGTCGATCTTCCAGCCGTCGGGCACGCGCACGAGCTCGAAGACCTCCTCGGTCTGGTATTCGGATGCCCCGAACGGCCCCGAGTTCGTCGAGCTCGCGACGGAGACCGTCACGTCGGCAGAGTCGCCGCGCTCGACGGAGCGCACGAGGGTGATCCTGAGGTCGTCGGCCGCGGCGTCGCGTCCGTACGACTCGCAGCCGGCGACGGCGTTCTCGGTGAGGTAGCCGGCGGCCGTCGACTCGTCCCCATCGAGGACCGCTGCCGCATACGCCTGGACGACGCCGGCAGGGGTTCCGCGGTCGAGGCGTTCTGGCGTCCCGCGGGAGAGGACGACGACCAGAGCGACGATCACGAGAGCTGCGATGACGAACAGTATGGCGATCAGGGTGCGATCCGGTCGTGCTGACGTGGAGGTCATGGGGCCAGCATGGCAGCCCGGGTCGTGATCCGGGGGAGGTTCGAGTCGCCGGACGCGTTCGGGGGGACCTAGGCTGGCAGGGTGTCGACGCTCAGTGATCTCGTACTTGCCCAGGGCCGCAGCAGTGCCGAGGATGTGGACTGGCTCCACATGCTCGTCGCCGACGGCCAGCTCCTCGCCGACCTCGCTTTCGCCGACATCGTCGTCTGGGTACCCGGCACCACCGGGAGCTTCGTGGCGGTCGCGCACGCGCGCCCCTCGAGCGCGGCGACCCTGTTCTACCGCGACTTCGTCGGCCAGGGAATCAAGGGGGAGTGGCGCCAGCAGGTGACCGAGGCCTTCGAATCGGCCCGGATCGTGGATACGACGGCCCCCGACTGGTACGAGGAGACGCCGACCCGGGTCCGGGCGATCCCGGTGATGCGCCGGCTCAGCACGACCGGCTCCCAGATCGCGCCCGTGCCCGTCGCCGTCCTCACCCGGCACACGAACCTGAGCGAGGCGCGCACCCCGAGCCGCCAGGAGCTCACCTTCAACGACTGCGCCAACGACCTGTTCGCGATGATCGCCTCCGGTGACTTTCCGGACCTCGGCGCCCCGACCGGCCCGCGCCGCGGCGCCCCGCGCGCCTCCGACGGCCTGATCCGGCTCGACCTCGACGGTGTCACGACCTTCGCGAGCCCGAACGCGCTCTCCGCCTTCAACCGGATGGGCTTCGCCGACGAGCTCGAGGGCGAGTCCCTCGCCGAGGTCACGACGGGCCTGCTCACCGGAACGGTCGTCGTCGACGAATCGTTGCCGCTCGTCGTCACCGGCCGGGCGCCCTGGCGAACGGATGTCGAGGCGCGCGGCGTGACCGTGTCGCTCCGGGCGATCCCGATCCGCAACCGCGGCCAGCGGATCGGCGCGATCGTGCTCTGCCGCGACGTGACCGAACTGCGCCACCAGGAGCGCGAACTCATCACGAAGGACGCGACCATCCGGGAGATTCACCACCGGGTGAAGAACAACCTCCAGACCGTGGCGTCGCTGCTGCGGATCCAGGCCAGGCGCACCCACTCCGATACCGCGCGCGAGGCGCTCAACCAGGCGATGCGCCGGGTCGCGGCGATCGCCGTCGTCCACGACACCCTGTCGACGGGGCTGAACCAGCAGGTCGACTTCGACGTCGTCTTCGACCGGGTTCTGCTCCTGATCGCCGAGGTCGCATCCGCCCACAACACGACGGCGCACCCGAAGCTGTCCGGCAGTTTCGGCGTGCTGCCGAGCGCCTTCGCCACCCCGCTCGCGCTCGCGCTCACGGAGCTCGTCACGAACGCGGTCGAGCACGGTCTCGCCGGGCGCGAAGGCGAAGTCGTGATCGAGGCCGAGCGCAACGAAGAGACCCTCACGGTGCGCGTGCGCGACAACGGTTCGGGTCTTCCGGAAGGCAAGGTCGGATCGGGACTGGGCACCCAGATCGTGCGCACCCTGATCCAGGGCGAGCTCAGCGGAAGCATCGACTGGCACACGATGATGGGCAGCGGCACCGAGGTGACGATCGAGATTCCGCTGCGCTACATGCGTGAAGCCTGACGGGCCGCGGGGGCGGCGCGCCAGGCTTCAGGACAGGTGCGGTGGGCTAGGACGCGCGGCGCGCCCGTGCGGCGCGGCGCTTGAGGGCGCGGCGTTCGTCTTCGCTCAGGCCGCCCCAGACGCCGGAGTCCTGTCCGGTCTCCAGCGCGTACTGGAGGCACACCTCGGTGACATTGCAACGGGCACATACAGACTTGGCCTTTTCGATCTGGTCCACAGCGGGTCCAGTGTTACCGACGGGGAAGAACAATTCCGGGTCGGCGGTGAGGCAGGCCGCTTTGTCGCGCCAGTCCATAGAGATGCTCCTTTATTGCAGGGTGCCTGGCCGATTGGCCGAAGATGAGAGGCTGCCGATTGCAGGAAGGTAAGCGATTTACGCATTCATAGGGCTCACGTCCCTGTGAGCGTCAACCGGGCCTCAATTATGGTCGCATAATGGTGGGGTCAAATCAATAGTTTGGTATGGGATATCTCTGTGAATCAACAGTTCGACCAGCGTCCGGACGGTGACGCCGGTGCGTTCCGCCCGCGTCGTGCGCCCGCACTCCTCCTGCTCGCCGGCCTGCTCTGGGCCGAGGCCGCACTGCTCTGGGCCGCCGTGGTCTGGCTCGTGCTCGAGCTCCTCACCGCGACGCCGACCTCGCTCGCGAGCGGGGTCGCGATCCTGATCATCGTGCTGATCGCCGCCGTCTGGGTGACCGCGATCGCGGTCAATTCCCTGAGGCACCGGGGCTGGATCCGCGGCGCCGCCGTGACCTGGCAGGTCGTGCAGATCGCCGTCGCGGTCGGCTGCTTCCAGGGCCTGTACGCGCGTCCCGACCTCGGCTGGGCGCTCCTGGTTCCGTCGATCGTGGTGCTCGGGCTTCTCTTCACTCCCGCGGTGCTCGCGGCCACGCAGACCCCGCGCGACGGGGGCGACACGGCCGGGTAGACATCCGTCGCCGAGTGTTCACCCACTATTTCGTCCGGGCAGCATGTCGGTGCCCCCGCCAGCGGCAGCGGATGCCGTCAGCGGCCACCAGGAGCCGCTGACGGCCCCTGGGACGTGGGACCGGGTGTCAGTCGCCGAGGCCGAGCTTCTTGCGCAGGCTCGCGACGTGGCCCGTCGCGCGCACGTTGTAGAGCGCGAGAGTGACCAGTCCGGCCTCGTCGATCACGAAGGTGGACCGCAGCACGCCCGTGACGGTCTTGCCGTAGAGGTTCTTCTCGCCCCAGGCCGCGTAGGCCCGGTGCACGGTGAGGTCGGCATCGCTCAGCAGCGGGAAGGTGAGGCCCTCGGCGTCCCGGAACGCCCGGAGCTTCTCCGGGGTGTCCCGCGAGATGCCGAGCACCCGGTAGCCGGCCGTTTCGAGCGAGCCGAGGCTGTCGCGGAAATCGCAGGCCTGCTTGGTGCAGGCCGGAGTGAGGGCTGCGGGGTAGAAGTACACGACGACCCCCTCGCCCGCGAACCCGGCGAGCGAGACGGATGCCCCGTCCTGGTCGGTGAGCGTGAACTGCGGTGCAGGGTCGCCGGCTTCGAGGCGCGTGGAATCCGTCATGCCCGCCACTTTAGTGGTGCGGGGCGACCGCGAAGGTCGCGAGCAGCCGTTGCAGGGAATCGAGGCGCGCCTTGCCGGTGTCGCCGAGTTCGCCGGCGGCGACGGCCTCGTTGATGGCGCAGTCCGGCGAGTCAGGCAGGTGAGTGCAGCCGCGCGGGCACTTCTCCGCGATCGTGGCGAGGTCGGTGAACGCCTTGAGGATGTTGTCGGTGTTGATGTGCCCGAGGCCGAAGGAGCGCACTCCGGGAGTGTCGATGACCCAGCCGCGGCCGGCATCCGTTTCGAGGCGCAGCGACACCGTCGAGGACGAGGTGTGCCTGCCGCGGCCGGTCACGGTGTTCACGACGCCGACGGCGCGATGCGCGTCGGGCACGAGGGCGTTGACGAGGGTGGACTTGCCGACGCCCGAGTGCCCCACGAAGACGGTGTCGTGGCCGACGAGAGCTGTGGAGATGCTCTCGAGCGGCATGGCGTCGTCGCGGCTCGTGAAGACGATCAGGTCGAGGCCGGCGAAGTTGTTCAGGAACTCGGCGGGATCGGCGAGGTCGGTCTTGGTGATGCAGAGGATCGGCGTGACGCCCGCGTCGTACGCCGCGACGAGGTACCGGTCGACCAGGCGGATGCGTGGCTCCGGGTTCGCGGCGGCGACGACGATGAGCATCTGGTCGGCATTGGCGACGATGACCCGTTCGACGGCGTCGGTGTCGTCGGCGCTGCGCCGCAGCAGGGTGACCCGCGGCACGATGCGCACGATCCGGGCGAGGCTGCCCTCCGCCCCGGTGGTGTCTCCGACGATGTCGACGCGGTCGCCGGTCACGACGGCGTGCTTGCGCAGCTCGCTCGCCCGGGCCGCGGTGACGCGGCGCTCGGTGCGCTTGTTCTCGTCGAGCATGACGGTGTACCGGCCGCGGTCGACCGAGAGGATGCGCCCGGTGAGTGCGTCCTCGTGGTCCGGGCGGGTCTTGGTGCGCGGTTTGCTGCCCTTGCGGTTGGGGCGCACACGCACGCTCGACTCGTCGAACTCGGGTTCGTCGTCGTCCGCGCCGGCCCACCAGCTCATGAGAGCACGGTCGACGAAGCGAGGAGCGCGTGCCACAGCTGGGGGAACTGGGGGAGTGTCTTCGCGGTCGTGCCGATGTCCTCGACCAGGACGCCGGGAACAGCGAGGCCGATCAGGGCGCCGGCCGTCGCCATCCGGTGGTCGTCGTAGCTGTGCCACTGGCCGCCGTGCAGGGGACGAGGGTCGATCTGCAGGCCGTCCGGCAGCTCCGTGACGGAACCGCCGAGGCCGTTGATCTCCGCCGCGAGGGCGGCGAGGCGGTCGGTCTCGTGGTTCCGGATGTGGCCGATGCCGGTGATGGTGCTCGGGGAGTCCGCGAGGGCGGCGAGGGCCACGAGGGCAGGCGCGAGTTCGCCCCCGGTGGACAGATCGATGGTCACGCCGGTGAGACGCTCGCCCGCCGTGACGGTGAGGCGGTCTCCCGAGCGGGTGACGACCGCGCCGAAGAGCGGCAGGAGGTGCTCGAGGTCTGCGCCGACCTGGGTTGTCTCTGCGGGCCAGCCGGTGATCGTGACGCTACCGCCGGCGACGAGCGCTGCGGCGAGGAACGGGGCGGCGTTCGACAGGTCGGGTTCGATGTCGACGTCGATGCCGCGGATCGGGCCGGGCCGGACGATCCATTCGCCGACGGCGGGGCTCGTCACGGTGACGCCGCGGCGGGCGAGGGTCGCGATCGTCATCTCGATGTGAGGCAGGCTCGGCAGGCGTTCGCCGTCGTGCCGGAGGTGCAGGCCGTGCTCGAAGCGCGGGGCGGCGAGGAGGAGGCCGGAGACGAACTGGCTCGAGGTGGACGCGTCGATCGTGACCTCGCCACCGGCGAGGCTGCCGGTGCCGTGCACGGTGAACGGAAGCGCATGGCGGCCGTCGTCGTTGATGTCTGCACCGAGGGCGCGGAGGGAGGAGACCGTGGTCGCCATCGGGCGGCGGCGGGCTCCGGCGTCGCCGTCGAACGTCGTCGGGCCGAGTGCGAGGGCGGCGACGGGCGGGAGGAAGCGCATCACGGTGCCGGCGAGGCCGCAGTCGATCGTCGTCGAGCCGAAGAGCTCGCCGGGAGTGATCCTGAGGTCTCCGCCGAACTCTCCGTCGCCGGGGACGGAGTCGATCGTTGTGCCCAGCTGCCGGAGCGCGGCGACCATCAGGTCGCTGTCGCGGGAGTGCAGCGGTGAGCGGAGGAGGGAGGGGCCGTCGGCCAGCGCGGCGAGCACGAGCTCACGGTTGGTGAGCGACTTCGAGCCCGGAAGGGAGACGACGGCGGCGAGCGGCCGGGCGGCGACGGGGGCCGGCCACCAGGCATCCGTCTCTTCGGGCGCGTTGTCGCCGTAGGGATCGAAATCGGGCTTGGAATATCTCGAGATCAACATCGGTTATCAGGATAGTCGGTGATGAACAGATGAGGGAGGTTCCGATGGTGCTGTCAACGGTGCTTGAACGACCCGAAACGTCCGTGATCGACGCATTAGAATTGTCCGTGATGACAACTGACGCGATCGACCTGCGAGACCTGTTCGAAGAACAGGCCATGCCTTACATCGACCAGCTCTACGCCGCAGCAATGCGGATGACGCGCAATCCCTCGGATGCGCAGGATCTGGTCCAGGAGACGTTCGTCAAGTCGTTCGCCGCTTTCAAGCAGTTCGAGCAGGGCACGAATCTCAAGGCCTGGCTCTACCGCATCCTCACGAACACGTTCATCAACACCTATCGCAAGAAGCAGCGCGAGCCCTACCAGGGCACCATCGACGACCTCGAAGACTGGCAGCTCGGCGGCGCCGAATCGACGACCGCCATGGCGAGCCGTTCGGCAGAGGCCGAAGCGATCGATCACCTGCCGGACAGCGCCGTGAAGGACGCCCTGCAGTCCATCCCGGAAGACTTCCGGCTGGCGGTCTACTTCGCCGACGTCGAGGGCTTCTCCTATCAGGAGATCGCCGAAATCATGAAGACACCGATCGGCACCGTGATGAGCCGCCTGCACCGTGGCCGGCGACTCCTGCGTGACCTGTTGGCCGGCTACGCGCTCGAACGCGGCCTGGGTTCAGCCCAGCCCGCATCCGGGGCCAAGGCTGCAACGGGCCGGACCGGTCGCACCACCTCTGGGAGCACGAAATGACCGATTGCGGCTGCGAGAAGGCCAAGGCCGAACTCGAGGAATACCTCCACAACGAACTCTGCGGTGAGGACGCCGCCGACATTCAGGAGCACCTCGCCCACTGCACAGACTGCAGCAGCGAACATCTCGTCGGGCGCACCCTGACCGAGGCCGTGCAGCGCGCCTGCCGGGAGATCGCTCCGGAAGACCTCCGCGACCAGGTGCTGCTCAAGCTGCGCACCATCCAGTCCGCTCACTAGGCTGCCGCTGACCAGCTCGGCCGGGCCCTCATCTGCCGGATGCCCGTGTCGGGTCACCCGGCGGACTGGCTCGTTTCAACGTCGCTCTCGTCGACATCGATGAAGGCGGCGTCAACGGAGGCAGCGTCCACGAAGGCGGCGTTGTCGCCGACGCCGGTCGCGACCGTTCCCGCGCTGGCCGATGCCGTCGTGACGGTGCTGTCCGGGGTTGCGCCTGTCGGCGTCGCAGGCTCGACGGAACCGATGTAGAACACCGCGCCCGTCGCGTCGGACACCTGGGCGAAGGTCCCGAATTCCGAATCCCACGCTTCGCGCACGACGGCGCCGCCGAGCTCGACGACGCGTGCCGCTGCTTCGGCCGCGTCGGGGACGCCGAAGTACACCGCCCAGTGCGAGGGCACTCCGTCGGGCAGGAAGGCGCTCGAGTCGAGGACCCCGGCGACGGGCATCCCTTCCGGCCCGACCGTGCTGTACCGGAACTCCGGCGTGTCGCTCAAAACCTGCGGCTCCCAGCCGAAGACGGCCGTGTAGAAGGCCAGGGCCGCGTCGTAGTCGCGCGTGCTGAGTTCGTGCCAGATCGGCGTGCCGGCCTCGGCGACGACGCGGAAGCCGACGAACTCGATCGGCTGCCAGACGCCGACGGCCGCGCCAGAGGGATCCGCGAGCACCGCCATGCGGCCCATCGCGCCGACGGTGAACGGCTCCTGGAGAATCTGCCCTCCGGCGGCGACCGCGGCCGTCACCGTGTCATCGACGTCGTCGACGGAGAGGTAGACGAGCCAGGCGTTCCCCGCTGTCGATCCTTCCGGGGAAGGCGCCATCCCTGCCACGTCGGAGGTGCGGCGCCGGAACGTCACGTAGTCGCCGTATTCGGGTTCGGACGCACCCGCGTGCCAGCCGAAGAGCCCGGTGTAGAAGTCGCGGTTCCTCGTGGGGTCCGAGGTCATCAGGTCGTTCCAGCACGGCTCGCCGAGCCGGGTGAGGTCGCGGGCAGGCACGGGAATGCTCCTTCGTCGCAGGTCGATGGTCGCGTTCGGTCGCGTTCGCGGCCAGCCTACGACCGGGCCCGGCTCCCGGCAATGCCTGTACTTTTCCGGTCGAGAGTGCCCGTTGCAACGGGCACCCTCGACCGGAACGGTGCGATTAGAGCGTGAGCGCGTTCGAGAGCAGCTCGGCCTGCTCTGCGGCGTGCCGCTTCGCAGAACCGGCGGCCGGGGACGCGGAGGCGGACCGGGAGAACACCCGCACCGGTCGCTTGATGAGCTTGCTCGCGCTGAAGTAGAAGAACGGCCAGGCGCCCTGGTTCTCTGGCTCATCCTGCACCCAGGCGAGTTCGGCGTCCGGGTACTGGTCGACGACCTGCTGCAGCTCGGCAGCGGGCAGCGGGTAGAACTGCTCGAGTCGCACGAGCGCGATCTCGGGGTTCGGCTTCTTCTCGAGTTCGCTGAGCAGGTCGTAGTAGAGCTTGCCCGCCATGAACAGCACCCGCTTGACGGCCGCCTTGTCGGTGATGCGCGCGTCGTCGATCACGGGTTCGAAGCGCCCCTGGGTGAAGTCGGCGACGGCGCTTGTCGCGCCGCGCAGGCGGAGCATCGACTTGGGCGTGAAGACCACGAGCGGGCGCCGCGGGCGCATGTACGCCTGGCGACGCAGCAGGTGGAAGTACGACGCCGGCGTCGACGGGCGGGCGACGGTCATGTTGTTCTCGGCGCAGAGCTGCAGGTAGCGTTCGATCCGCGCCGAGGAGTGGTCGGGGCCCTGGCCCTCGTACCCGTGCGGCAGCAGGAGCACGACGGAGGACCGCTGGCCCCACTTCTGCTCGGCGGAGGAGACGAACTCGTCGATCACGGTCTGCGCGCCGTTGGCGAAGTCGCCGAACTGCGCCTCCCAGAGCACGAGGGCGTCGGCGCGTTCGACGGAATAGCCGTACTCGAAGCCCATCGCCGCGTATTCGCTCAGGAGTGAGTCGTAGATCCAGAACCGGGCCTGGTCTTCACTGAGGTTCGCGAGTGGCAGCCATTCCTGGCCGTTGATGCGGTCGTGGAGAACGGCGTGACGCTGCACGAAGGTGCCGCGGCGGGCATCCTGGCCGGCGAAACGCACCGGGGTGCGCTCAAGCAGGAGGGAGCCGAGGGCGAGGAGTTCGCCGAACGCCCAGTCGATGCTGCCGTTCCGGCTCATGTCCGCGCGTTTCTGCATGAGCTGCTGGAGCTTGTTGTGCACGGTGAATCCGGCGGGCTTATTGAGGAAGGCATCTCCGATGAGGTGCACGACCGCCTCGGGGACGCCCGTTGTCGCGGGCTCGCCGACGGCTTCCTCCTGCAGGCTGTTGCCCGAAGACAGGCCCTGGCTGCCGACAATCGGGATCGAGGAGGACTGAGCGGCATGCGTTTCCATGAACGCCCGTTCGAGGCGGTCCTGGAAGTCCGCGTGCGCGGCCTCGTACTCGGCCTCCGTGATGTCGCCACGTCCGACGAGGGCTTCGGTGTAGAGCTTCCGCACCGAGCGCTTGGCCTCGATCAGGTTGTACATCAGGGGCTGGGTCATCGAGGGGTCGTCGCCTTCGTTGTGACCGCGCCTGCGGTAGCAGATCAGGTCGATGACGACGTCGCGCTTGAACTCCTGGCGGTAGGCGAATGCGAGCTCAGCGACCCGCACGACGGCCTCCGGGTCGTCGCCGTTCACGTGGAAGATCGGGGCCTGGATGGTCTTCGCGACGTCCGTCGAATACACCGAAGTGCGCGCGTCGAGGGGCAGCGTCGTGAAGCCGACCTGGTTGTTGACGACCAGGTGGATCGTGCCGCCGGTGCGGAAACCGCGCAGCTGGGACATCTGCAGCGTTTCGAGCACGATGCCCTGCCCGGCCATGGCGGCGTCGCCGTGCACGAGAACGGGGAGGGTCGAGAAGGTGCCGATCGGCTTGCGGTCCTGCTTGGCGCGGACGATGCCTTCGAGCACGCCGTCGACGGCCTCGAGGTGCGAGGGGTTCGCGGCGAGGTAGACCGGAATCTCCACGCCGTTGTTTCCGCGGAAGCTGCCCTCTGTGCCGAGGTGGTACTTGACGTCCCCGGAGCCCTGCACGCTTCGCGGGTCCTGGGTGCCCTCGAATTCGCGGAAGATCTGGCCGTAGGTCTTCCCTGCAATGTTGGTGAGCACGTTCAGCCGGCCACGGTGGGCCATGCCGATCGCGACGCCGTCGAGGCCGGCATTCGCCGCCCCCTCGAGGATCGCATCGAGCAGCGGGATGGTGGACTCGCCGCCCTCGAGGCTGAACCGCTTCTGGCCGACGTACTTGGTCTGCAGGAACGTCTCGAAGGCCTCGGCCTCGTTGAGCTTTCCGAGGATGCGCATCTGCTCGTCATGCGTGGGCTTGACGTACGTCTTCTCCATTTTTTCCTGCATCCACTTGCGCTGGGCAGGGTCCTGGATGTGCATGTACTCGATGCCGGTCGTGCGGCAGTAGGAGTCGCGGAGCACACCGAGGATGTCGCGGAGCAGCATCAGGCGCTGGCTGCCGAAGCCGCCCGTGACGAACTGGCGGTCGAGGTCCCAGAAGGTCAGGCCGTGGTTCGCGATGTCGAGGTCCGGGTGGGTGCGCTGGGTGTATTCGAGCGGGTCGACGTCGGCCATCAGGTGGCCCCGCACCCGGTACGCGTTGATCAGTTCCTGCACGCGGGCCGTCTTGTCGACGGCGCTCGCGAGGTCGACGCTGATGTCGGGCGCCCAGTGGATCGGGTCGTACGGGATGCGCAGCGCCGCGAAGATGTCCTCGTAGAAGTGGTGCCCGCCGATGAGGAGCTCGTGCACGATTTTGAGGAACTCGCCAGAACCCGCGCCCTGGATGACGCGGTGGTCGTAGGTGCTCGTGAGGGTGATGGTCTTGGAGATGGCCAGGCCGGTGAGCGTCTTCACGCTCGCACCCTGGAATTCGGCCGGGTAGTCGAGGGCGCCGGCGCCGATGATGCAGCCCTGCCCCTTCATCAGCCGCGGGACGGAGTGGACGGTGCCGATGCCGCCCGGGTTGGTGAGCGACACCGTCGCGCCGGAGAAGTCGTCGGCGGTCAGCTTGTTCTTGCGGGCGCGGGTGACGAGGTCCTCGTAGGACGAGAGGTACTCGCCGAAGGTCATGGTGTCCGCGCGCTTGATCGCAGGGACCATCAGGGCGCGGGTGCCGTCGGGCTTGGGCAGGTCGATCGCGATGCCGAGGCCGACGTGGGCGGGCGCGACGACGGAGGGCTTTCCGTCAATCTCGTCGTACCAGACGTTCTGGCTCGGGAACATCTTCAGGGCCTTGATCAGCGCCCAGCCGATCAGGTGCGTGAAGGAGACCTTGCCGCCGCGGGACCGGCGCATGTGGTTGTTCATCACGATGCGGTTGTCGATCAGGAGCTTGGCCGGGATGGTGCGCACGCTCGTCGCCGTTGGCACGGTGAGGCTCGTGGCCATGTTGGCGGCGAGGCTCTTCTGCATGCCGCGGAGCGGGGTCACGAGGTCCTGCGACGCGACGGCACCTGCCGGCGCCTGTGGACCCTTGACGGGTGCGTCGGCGGGGACGGGGAGCGAACGCGGCGCGGTCGAGGTGGTGCGGGCGGTGCGCTGGCCGCCGATGATCGCGATCGGGGCCGTGATCGGGGCGGGTTCGACAGGGGCCGATGCGGCCGGGGCCGATGCAGCGGGGGCCGTAGCGACCGGGGCTGCTGCTGCGGGGGTGGATGCCCCGGGCCGGGCCGCCGGTGCGGCATCGGCGGAGGGCTCTTCCGCGGCCTGTCCTGCTCCGTTCGCGGTCTGGTGATAGCTCTCCAGCACGGGCCACCACGACTCATCCACGGAGTTCTTGTCCACGAGGTACCGTTCGTACAGCTCGTCCACGAGCCACTCGTTCGCTCCGAATTCACCCGACGTTGCTTCGTCGGATCCACTACCGGTCAACTGGCTCGACACAGCCGGTTCCCACTCTCTGCGTTGAATTTTGGATATCCCCGGCCGAAAATCTCCGGTTCGGTCTGCCCGCCCAGCCTAAACCAATCGCGCATGGCTGCGGGTATCGATGCGGGGGGCTAGCGTTATTTGCATGCAGTTCTATGGAGCGATCCCCAGCCACGATCTCACGTATTCCGACGTCTTCCTGGTGCCGAGCGAATCGGCCGTCACGAGCAGGCTCGACGTCTCCCTGGCGCCCGGTGACGGGACAGGGGCCACCATCCCCATCGTGTCCGCGAACATGAACTCGGTGACCGGTCCCCGGCTCGCCGCGTCCCTCGCGCGCCGCGGAGGACTCGGCGTCCTGCCGCAGGACATGCACCTGCAGGAGCTCGACGCCGCGATTCGCTGGGTGAAGGACCAGTCGACCCGTTTCGACACCCCGTTCATCTTCGGGCCGAGTGAAACCGTCGCGAGCGCCCTGCGCCAGGTGCCGCCCGTCGCCGGTCAGGGCATCGTCGTCAACGATGCCCGCGGTGCCTACCTCGGCTGCATCGACGCAGCCAGGCTCGGCACCGCCCTGCCGGACGCCCAGCTCGGCGACCTGCTCCACGGTCCGCTGACCTCGCTCGACGCGGAGGACATCGACGGCCCGCGCCGCGCCTTCGACGTGATGACCGCCGCAGAACTCGACTTCGCCCCCGTGCTCCGGCACGGCATCATAGTCGGCACCCTGAGCCGCAAGAGCGCGCTCCGTTCCACGCTCTATCGCCCCTCCGTCGACGCCCACGGCCGCCTGCTCGTCGCCGCGGCGATCGGCATCAACGGCGACGTCGCCGCGAAGGCGCGCGCGCTCGTCGCCGCGGGGGTCGACGTCCTCGTCGTCGACACCGCGCACGGGCACCAGGCCGGCATGATCCGGGCGCTCGGCATCGTCGCCGAACTCGGCCTCGGAATCCCGATCGTCGCGGGCAACGTCGTGACCGCGGATGCCGTCAACGACCTCGTCGGCGCGGGCGCCACCATCGTGAAGGTCGGCGTCGGACCCGGTGCGATGTGCACGACCCGGATGATGACGGCCGTCGGCCGGCCGCAGTTCTCCGCAGTGCTCGAGACCGCTGCGGCCGCGCGCGAACTCGGCGCCCACGTCTGGGCGGACGGCGGGGTGCGCTACCCCAGGGACGTGGCGCTCGCGCTCGCAGCCGGCGCGGCATCCGTCATGATCGGCTCCTGGTTCGCAGGCACGATCGAGGCGCCAGGCCTGCTCGACACGGACGCCTCCGGCGCGGTCTACAAGGAGAGCTGGGGGATGGCATCGACCAAGGCCGTCCAGGAGCGCTTCGACAGGCTCGACCCGTACGAGCTCGCACGGAAGACCCTCTTTGCAGAGGGCATCTCGAGTTCGAAGATCTACCTCGACCCGCTCCGCCCCTCGCTCGAGGACCTGCTCGACATGATCACCTCCGGCGTGCGCAGCTCGTTCAGCTACGCCGGCGCGACGAACCTCGACGAGTTCCATGAGCGG
Organism: Cryobacterium sp. 10I5; assembly: GCF_035019865.1. Taxonomy (NCBI): domain Bacteria; kingdom Bacillati; phylum Actinomycetota; class Actinomycetes; order Micrococcales; family Microbacteriaceae; genus Cryobacterium; species Cryobacterium sp. 10I5. The sequence continues at coordinate 3,900 of NZ_JASJVI010000026.1, read as the reverse complement.
TCCCTCGTCGGGATCCAGTCGGCCGCCGGCTACGAGGAGGGCAAGGCGCTGCCGGTCTCCTGGTAGGCGGTTCTTCCTGACAATCGGGTCCGGGTGGCGCAGCTCACCCGGCCCCGCAGCGGGCTCACCGGTATAGTGGGATGAATAATGGACGACCCTCCTCCTGCGAATTCGCCCAGTGACCGTTCTCCCCGCGAGAACGGTTTTCCCCTTGTGATGACACTCGGATCCCACAATGTTTGAGTGGGCCATGCTCGGCGTCGGCATCATCCTGACAATCGGCACCGGCCTCTTCGTCGCGAGTGAGTTCTCCCTCGTGAACCTCGAGCGCAGCGACCTCGAGGCCAGGCAGGCCCGCGGCGAAACGCGGCTCGCGAAGACCATCGCCGCCCTCCGGATCACCTCGACGCACCTGTCGAGCGCCCAGCTCGGCATCACCCTGACCACGCTGCTCACCGGTTACGCCCTCGAGCCCGCGATCAGCAGCCTGCTCGCACCCCCGCTGCTCGCCGCCGGGTTGCCGAAACTCGTCGTGCCCGCCGTCGCCTCGACGACCGCGATCGTCATCGCGACCCTGGCGTCGATGATCATCGGCGAACTCGTGCCGAAGAACTTCGCCCTCGCCCTGCCGATCCAGACCGCGAAACTCGTGATCCCGTTCCAGACCCTGTTCACGACCGTGTTCAAGCCCGCCGTGAACGTGCTCAACGGCAGCGCGAACGCCGTGCTCCGGTCGATCGGTATCGAACCCAAGGAAGAGCTGTCCGGCGCACGCACCGCGGAAGAGCTCTCCTCGCTCGTGCGGCGTTCCGCGAGTGCCGGCCTGCTCGAGAAGGACACCGCGACGCTGCTGCACCGCACCCTGCTCTTCTCCGGCCACACGGCCGCAGACGTCATGACGCCCCGCCCGCGCGTCGCGAGCATCCAGCGCAACGCCTCCGCCCAGGCCGTGATCGACCTGACCCGCCAGACCGGGTACTCACGGTTCCCCGTCGTCGACGAGGGCGTCGACGACGTCGTCGGCATCGTGCACGTGAAGCAGGCCGTCGCGGTTCCCCGGCACCGCCGGGCGGATGTGCCGGTGTCCGCACTCCAGTCCGAGGCCGTTCGCGTGCCGGAGACCATGAAACTCGACGGCCTCCTCGTCGAACTCCGCGGTCGCGGCTACCAGATGGCCGTCGTCGTCGACGAATACGGCGGAACCGCCGGCGTCGCCACCCTCGAGGACCTCGTCGAGGAACTCGTCGGCGAGGTCGCAGACGAACACGACCGCACCAGGGCAGGGGTCGTGCGTTCGCCGGACTCCCTGACCTTCCCCGGCATGCTCCGTCCGGACGAACTCCTCGAACGCACCGGCGTCGAGGTCCCTGAGGACGGCCCGTACGAGACGGTCGCCGGTTTCGTGATGAGCGAGCTCGGCCGGCTGCCCGTCGTCGGTGACGTCGTGCTCATCGACACGGGGGAACTCTCGGTCGAACGCCTCGACGGCCGCCGGATCGACCGCATCCGCTTCACACCCACGTCGGAGCCGGAGCCGGAGACCGAGTCCGAGCCGGGCACCGCGGTCGTGGTCGCACCGTCGCAGGAGGCAACGCCCACGACGGTGCCCGCTGCGCCCTCGGCGCCCGCCAGACCGACATCGGCGAAGTCGAAGGAGCGCCGACATGAGTGACTGGGCAGGAATCGTCTGGCTTTTCGTGCTGCTCGCCGGGAACGCCTTCTTCGTCGCCGCCGAGTTCGCTGTCATCTCCGCCCGGCGCTCCCAGATCGAGCCGCTCGCGGCCGCCGGCCGGATGGGCGCGCGGACGGCGCTGTACGCGATGGAGCACGCGACGCTCATGCTCGCGACCACCCAGCTCGGCATCACGGTGTGCTCGCTGCTGATCCTGAACGTCTCGGAGCCGGCGATCCACCACCTGCTCGAGGCGCCGCTCGCCCTGACCGGGCTGCCGGACGAGGCGCTCACCGCGATCGCGTTCGTCGTGACGCTGCTGCTCGTCTCCTACCTGCACGTCGTGTTCGGCGAGATGGTGCCGAAGAACCTGTCGTTCTCGATCCCCGACAAGGCCGTGCTCGTGCTCGCGCCGCCGCTCGTGTTCTTCGGGCGCCTCGTCAAGCCCCTGATCGTGGCGCTCAACTCCACCGCGAACGGCGTCCTGCGCCTGTTCCGGGTCGAGCCCAAGCACGAGGCGAACAGCACGTACACGCTCGAGGAGGTCGCGACGATCGTGTCGGAGTCGACCAGGGAGGGCGTCCTCCGCGACGGGACCGGCGCGCTCAGCGCGACGTTCGAGTTCACCACCCGCAAGGTGCGCGATGTCGCGGTCCCGCTCGCAGACCTGATCAGCCTGCCGGAGTCCGCCAGCCCGGCCGACGTGGAGAAGGCCGTCACCAAGCACGGTTTCTCGCGCTACGTGCTCGTGACCGCCGAAGGGGAGCCGACCGGCTACGTGCACCTCAAGGACGTGATCGACCTCGACGGCTATGCCGGGACCCCGGTCCCGGATGGCACGGGTGGCACCGCCGGGCACGGCCTCGGCAGCTACGCAGACCCGATCCCCGCCAAGCGGATCCGTCAGCTGGTGTCGATCTACGAGGGCACCGACCTCGAGGACGCCCTCGCGACCATGCGCCGCTCCGGAGCGCACCTCGCCCGCTCGTTCACCGCCGTCGGGGCGACGACGGGCGTGCTCTTCCTCGAGGACATCATCGAGGAACTCGTGGGCGAAGTGCAGGACGCGACCAGGCGCCTCTGACCCACAGGCCCGCTCAGGGTGGCCGGGTGGGGCCTCAGGCCTCCGGCCAGCGGGCGCGCAGGTACTGCGGCGGCCAGTAGTCGATCGTCGCCCCGAGCTCGTGGGCAGCCCGCAACGGGAAGTGCGGGTCGCGCAGGAGCTCCCTGGCGAGCATGACCGCGTCTGCTTGCCCGCTCGCGAGGATCTCCTCGGCCTGCGCCGGGGTCGTGATGAGCCCGACCGCGCTCACCTGCACATCCGCTTCGCCTCTCACGAACGCGGCGAGCGGCACCTGGTAGCCGGGACTGAGCGGGATCTGCACGCCCGTGACGTTGCCGCCGGAGGAGATATCGAAGAAGTCGGCGCCGGCATCCCGCGCCCAGCCGGCGACGATGGAGGTCTCCTCAGGGGTCCAGCCTCCCGGGGCCCAGTCGGTGGCCGAGAACCGGACGAAGAGCGGATGCGTGTCGCCGACCGCTGCGCGGACGGCCGCGACGACCCGCAGCAGCAACCGGGCGCGGTTCTCGAGGGAACCGCCGAACTCGTCGGTGCGGTCGTTGCTGAGTGGGGAGAGGAACTGGTGCAGCAGGTACCCGTGGGCCGCGTGGATCTCGAGCACGTCGAAGCCGGCGTCGATCGCGCGGACGGCCGCGGCGGCGAAGTCGTCGACGACCGTGTCGATGCCGGGGGCGTCGAGGGCGACGGGAGCCGCGTAGCCCGGGAACGGGATGGTCGACGCCGACAGCGTCGGCCAGCCGCCTTCTTCAGCGGGGACGGTGCCGTGCCGGACGGCGCCGTGGCCGTCGGTGCCCCAGGCGGGCCAGGTCGAGGCCTTGCGGCCGGCGTGCGCGAGCTGGATGCCGGCCCGGGCGCCCTGCCCGTGGATGAAGCGGACGATGCGGGCCCAGGCGTCGGCCTGCTCCGGGTTCCAGATGCCGGTGTCCTGGTCGGTGATGCGACCCTCCGGGCTCACCGCACTCGCCTCGGCGATGACGAGGCCGGCCCCGCCCGCCGCGAGCCCGCCGAGGTGCACGAGGTGCCAGTCTTCGGGCACGCCGTCCTTCTTGAGGATTGAGTACTGGCACATCGGGGCGACCCAGAGCCGGTTGCGCATGGTCACGCCGCGGACGGTCAGGGGACGGAAGGCGAGGGGCTGGGCGGGGCC
>NZ_JASJVI010000025.1:0-43164 GCF_035019865.1 Cryobacterium sp. 10I5 | reverse complement strand
GGTGGGGGTCGGGTTTGCCGTGACGATGGGGCTGATGCCCTTTTCGATCGCCGTCGCGGCGGCAAGGGCCTGGGCGACCCAGCTGGCCGGAATCGACGCGTAGCCCTCGGGAAGCTGGCCGATTGCGGCGCCGGGAACCTGACCGGCAGCGACAGCGTAGCGGATCATGTTGGCGTAAATGCCACGGGCAGTGGAATCAGTTTGCAGCGGGTTCAGCGCCGCGTAAACCGGCATGGTCATCGGGTAGGCCGATGCCGCGGCCTTGGCGCTCGAGCTCGTCGGGTCGTACTCGAGCACGGCCTTGTTCGCGGTGGTCGGGGTCATTGCCGCTGCCGCAGCGAGCAAGGAAGCGGAGTTAGCGGCGACAAAGGCACCGGCCGAATTTCGCAGCGAGGCGGTGACGGTCTGGTAGCGGGCTGCTGACGCTGTCGTCGTCAGGCCCAGGACGCGTTGGGTGCCGACAAGGTTACGCACACTCTTGCCCCATTTCGGGGGCACTGTGTTCGGGCTCCAGTCACCGAGCTCCTGGCCGTCACCGCGCAGGGTCAGGTAGGCGCCAGTCTCGAAGTCGCTGGTATAGGGACGCCAGGTGACGAGGTTGACTTCGGTCTGACCGTCGGCCTTGGCCACCCGTGCGATCGGGTCAGCCTTGGGGAAGTTGGTGCGGGGCACGGTCATTTTTGTTCCGGAAGAGTTGACGGCGTCCTTGGTGGCGTACCAGGGGTTGACCTTCATGCCCCACTTGTCGGCTTCGCCGTTGAGGAAAGCCACGGCATCCGGATCTGAGAGCACGTAGCGCCACAGCTGGAGGGCCTCGTCGGAGCGCCCTGAGGGCAGGAGCATGTCGCCGAGGGACGGGCCGGTCAGGTCCTGGTACTGCCATTCCGCGTCGTTCACGGCGAGGAAGTCAGGGTCAACGCTCAGGTTCCTCGCGTTGTGGTTTACCTTCTCGGGGTTATCGACGAAGAACGCGAGAGATTTGGACGTAGCGGGGGCCCCCGTCGGCAGGGAGTCCAGATATGAGTTCGTCAGTAGCTTCGCGATCAGGCGCGGGGTGAGGTTCATCGAGGTGAAGGACTCGGTGTTCTTGTCCTTGTATTCCTGAGGCACGGTGCCGACGGGTTTCACCCGCCGGTCGATCGAGAAGGACACGGCGAGTCCGGAGAGTGCGATCGGCGCGTACTGCACCGGATCCGCCTTCGTCGTCTGCAGGGCACGCGATGTCAGGGCGAGAGGACTCGGGGTCTTCTGGCTTGCGGAGAGGAGAGAGTCTTCCTCGTTACCTGTGCTGAGCACGAAGGAGGATCCGGTCGAGCCGGTGCAGAGGTTGGGTTGCCAGGACGCGACGGCCGCCGAGGCGAGTTCGCTTCCGGAGAGTTGTTTCTCGGCCGAGCCGATGGAGCAGCGCAGGCCGATTGGCTTGAAGTCGAGCTTGACGGCCACGCTGTGCTGCCAGGCGTCCCAGAACAGGCCGGACTTGGTGATGTAGGACTCGCCGACGTCGTTCGTGCCGCGCGGGATGACCACGAGCCAGCACGACTTGCCCGTGACCGTGCCGTCCGTGGCCGTGACCGGCATGCCGCACCCGAGGCCGGGAGACTGCATCGCGGTCTGCACCTCGAATTTGACGGAGCCGGCGCCAGTATCGCTCGACCCCACCCACGGCACCTCGTTTGTCGTGTACTGCGTGTAGAACTCGTTCGTCGCGAGGTCGACGCCCACAATCGGGGAGGGCAGGGTCACGCCTGTCGCCGAGGGAGTGCCGGTCGCGGTCTGCACGAGACCCGTCAGCGGATCGAGGACGTAGTGGGTGAGGACGCCGGCGCCGTTCTTGAAGACCGAGGAGATGGTGCCGCCGGTCGAGGCGCGGTAAGGGATCGCCGTGACGGCCGGGATCGTGAAACCGTTGGAGGGCGACGTGTATTCGACGTCTTTCGCGTTGATGAACTCGTCCGAAACCGAGGTGTCCCTGGTAGACGCGGCCTTGCCGGGGAAACCGCCATACTGGCAGGTGGTGCGGTCGGGGTGCCCGGGGTTCAGCGGGTCCTCGCCCCAGCACTGCGCGATCTGCAGGAAGTTCTGGCCGCCCGAGCTCGTGTCAGGCCGGACCGACTTCGCGCCCGAGCCGGTCCAGTTGACAACGATTCCCTGCGAAACCAGGTCCTTCGTCTGGGAAACGGTGACCTTCAGGTCCGGGAACGGTGCGGTGTGGATGTCGAGGTCGTACCCCTTGGCAGCCACTGTGACGGCGCTTGAGGTGTCCGCGGATGCGGCGGGCGGGGTGATGGAGGCGAGCATCGAGACTCCGACGCCCACGACGATGCCGACCACGATGCCGCTCGCACCGGCGCGGGTCCAGACGGAGTCCGTCGCGAAGATCAGGCGCTTCACTTGTTGCCCGCCTTCGGAGCGCGTGGCTTGAGTCGGCGCCAGAGCACCGGCGGCAGCACGGCCGAGCCTATGAGCAGCACTCCGGCGAACAGCATGATCGACTGCTGCGCTCCCCAGCCGTTGTCGGCGAGCGTGAACGGCGACGCCACCGCGGACCCGGCCACTCCGGTCGAGGCCGTGCCACCGGTGCCGCCGGAGACGAGTGCACCGTTCTCGTCGTACACGGCAGCCGCGGCACCACCCGTGCCCGCCGCCGCGGCGTTTGCCGTCGTCGCCGCTGCTCCGGCTCCCGCTCCTGCGGCGGCCGCGGTTGCAGCGGCTGTGTCGGCCGTGGCGGCCGACCCGCCCGTACCGGTGCCGGTCGTCGCCGTGTCGTCGGTCGCACCGGCGGTGCCGGTGACACACTGGCTCGTGCCGACCTTGTCACACGCGGCGGGCTGCAGCGCGGACGTCGCGAGCTGGTTGCTCGACGGTGAGTCCCCGGCCTTGAACGTGGGGTTGTTGCAGTTGTTGATGTCGACGCCCGAGACATCCGCTCCCGGAACCCGCTTGATCTGGTCGAACCCGGCGAGTACAAGGTTCATCGGGAGCGGCGAGTAGCCCAGGGCCGCGGCCTGCTGCTGCCCCTCGCAGAGCATGTAGTTCGCGAAGGCGCCGAGAGTGAGGCCCTTCTTCGCCGTGAACACGCCGCCGACCTCGGTCGGCACGATCATGTACGAGTAGCTCGAGAGCGGGTAGGTGCGCGGATCGGTGTTGTTGTAGACGCCGTCCAGGATCTGGGTGAGGTAGTCGGGGCTCGTGACCGGGACATCCGTCTTGATCTTTGCCTGCAGCAGGGCGACGGCGACAGAGTTCGCGGTCGGCTCAACGTAGTAGCCGGCGTTGTTCAGGACCTTCGCGACCGGGAACCCGGCCTTGAGCGCATAGGAGTACTCGACGTAGGTGATGGCGCCTTCGCCGTAGTCCTGGCTCACGTACCCGGCCACGCCTGCCGAGCCGCTCTGGGCCTTCGCGTTGCCGTAGGTCGGGTACTGCGAGGTGAGCCCGCAGGAGGCCGGCTTTCCGACCTTGACGCAGAACTGGCCCCACAGGGAGTTGTACTGTTTGGACATCCAGAGGCTGAACTGGGCGGTCGAGCCTGACCCGTCGGAGCGCACGACGGGCACGATGCCCTTGTCCGGCATCTTGAGGCCGGGGTTGTCCGTCTGGATCGCCGGGTCGTTCCACTTCGTGATGACGCCCGTGAAGATCTTGGTGATGACCTCGCCGCTCAGCCGGAGGTTCGACACGCGCGAGCCATTGATCTTGAGGTTGTACATGAACGAGGTGCCACCGGCAACGATCGGCATGTAGGCATAGCCGCGGCTGGGCACCTCGGGCGCCGAGCCGTCCTCGGGCGCCGTCTGGAACGGGATCTCGCTGACGGCGAAGTCGACGTTGCCGGCGACGAAGTCACGGCGGCCGGCGGAGGAGCCCACACCGGAGTAGTTGACGGTCATTCCGTAGTTGGAGGCGACGTTCTTGCGCCACTGGTCGAGGGCGTTCTGGGACCAGGTCGATCCGGTACCCGTGATCGGGTCGTACGAGACTGCCTGGGCAGAGAGGGTGCCGGAAAGGCCGAGGATCGCCACGACGGCGAGGGCGAAGAGGGCGCGGATCGAACGGATCCATCGGGGCTGCGGCGTCACGAGGACGGCTCCTTTGTGCTGAGGTCGATCGTCGGTGCTGGGCTGCTCGGGTCGGTCGGAGGCGCAGAGGGCGGGGGCCAGGCATCCGCGGTGGTGGCCGCGAGGTGTTCGCGCCGGTCGGCGGCCACGGTGATCCGCTTGAGATCACGGGCGGATGCCGCGACGACCCGCTGCTGCTGGGCCCGGGACAGGTCGCCCGGGCCCTTTCCGCCGATGAGACGGGCGATGGCGAAGAGAGTGAGCACGAGCAGGATCAACACGGCCGCCGCCCCGAAACCACGGGCGATCATGTTCGGCTCCGGCGACTTGACGAAGTCGAACACCTGGAGCGGGAGCGAGATCATCGGACCCTCGAAGGGGTTGAGGTTGACGACGGCGGTGACGCCGGACGTGAGCAGCACCGGGCTCGTCTCGCCGATGCCGCGGGCGGTGCCGAGGATGACGGCGGTCGCGAGCCCGGGCCGGGCGGTCGGGAGCACGACGTGCCAGACCGTGCGCCAGCGCGTCGAGCCGAGGGCGTACGCGGCTTCGCGCAGGTTGCCCGCGACGAGGCGGAGCACGATGTCGGAAGCGCGGATCACGATCGGGAGCATCATCACCGTGATCGCCATCGACGCGGCGAACCCGCTTCTCTGGTGGGTGATCAGCACGATGATCGCCGAGTAGACGAAGAGGCCGGCGACGATCGAGGGCAGCGCGGTCATCGCGTCCGAGATGGTGCGCACGAAGCGGGCGAACCTGCCGCCGACCTCGTTGAGGAACAGGGCCGTGAGGATGCCGAGCGGGACAGTGACGATGAGCGCCATCGTGATCTGCATCAGGGTGCCGAGGATGGCGTGGAAGATGCCGCCGAGCTCGAGGCCGTCGAGCGGGCCGGCGAGTTCCATGCTGTCGGTGAAGAAGTTGAGGTGAGGCAGGGCCTCCTGGCCGCGCACGAGGGTGTACGCGACGACGAAGACGAGAGCGCCGAAGAGCAGCACGCCGGCGCTCGAGAGCACCACGGACATGACCCGGTCCTTGACCTCCTGCCAGTCGCTCTTCAGGCTGACGAGCAGGGCATAAAAGCCGATGAAGGCGATGAACGCCACGATCACGAAGCCGACATAGCCGGAGAGGGGTCCGAACCAGCCGAACAGCAGCACGGCGACGGCCACGCCGGCGGCCAGCGCGCCGAACACGTTGAACTGGTCGTCGACCCTCGCGGCGCGCATCCGCCGGCGCGGGCCGATCTCGATGCCCTCCGAGGACGGGATGTTCGTGGTGTGCCGGACGAAAGCGGCCTGGAGTTCGAGGTCGGCTTCGAGTTCGACGGCGGTCTCGGTCATCACGAGGGTCGAGGGGCCCGCGGATGCCGCGGGATCCGTCGCCTGGGTGCGGTGAGTGGTGGTCATCAGTCGCTTTCCGCCCCGGAGCGGGACCGCGCCACGATCGACGAGGCCGTGAAGTTGATCACGAGGGTGATCAGGAACAGCACGAGGCCTGCGGCCATCAGCGCAGAGAGGCCGAACGAGCTGGACTCTCCGTAGCGGAGCGCGATAAGCGCGGACACCGAGTTCGTGCCGGTCTTGAGCACCTCCCAGTTGATCGTGAAGATCGGGGAGATGATCATGTAGACGGCGATGGTTTCGCCGAGGGCGCGGCCGAGGCCGAGCATGGTGCCGCCGATGATGCCGCCGCGGCCGAACGGCAGCACCACGGACGTGATCATTCCCCACCGGGTCGACCCGAGGGCGAAGGCCGCCTCGCGTTCACCGATCGGCGCCTGGGAGAAGGCCTCGCGCATGACCGATGTCTGGGTGGGCACGACCATGAGGCCGACCACGATTCCGGCGATGAAGGCCGAGGAGGTGAAGGCGCTCGCCTCGGTGAGGGCCTGGCCGGTCGCATCCGTCACGCTGAAGAACGGGATCCAGCCGAAGTAGGTGGAGATCCAGGTGGCGACCGGGATGACGTTCGCCTGGAGGAAGAACACGCCCCAGAGGCCGAACACCACGCTGGGAACGGCGGCCATCAGGTCGACGAGGGTGACGAGGGTGGCCTTCAGCCGGCCCTGGGCGACCTCGGAGATGAGGAGCGCCGTGCCGAGGGCGAGGGGCACCGCGACGCACATCGCGATGACGGCGATCGTGATCGTGCCGAAGAGAACGGACGCGATGCCGAACTTCTTCGTCTCCGGCGACCAGTCCTGCTCGAAGAGGAAGTTGACGCCCGCGACCCCGAGGGCGTCGCCGGCCCGCAGCGAGAGGAAGACGCCGACCGCGAGCATGATCAGCACGGTGATCGTGCCCGCGCTGAACGCGACAGAGCGGAACACCGAATCGGAGATCGACGGGCGGGAGACCAGGGAGCGCCGCGGCCGGGAGTCGGGGCTCGACGGGTCGAAGACGGCCGGGTCTGCCCCGAAGGCATCGCCCAGGGGCGAGTCGCCCAGGGGCGGCGAGACGAGGCTCGAAATCGGCATAGCTGTCCTTGGGAAGACTCGGGAGGGGGTGAACGCACGGGTGGGGGTAACGCGTCCGAAACATATGTTCGGGGCGGTTAGTGAACGATTGGCGTCGATTTCTCAACCGAGATATGGACGCCGCGTGGAGAGTTGTGGCGGTCGATTCTGGCGCCGTCAGCCCGCGGGCGTCTGCGTCGGCGAGGGGGTCGGTGTCGGAGTCGGCTGCGGCGTCGACGTGGCCGTGGGAGTGGCCGAAGGCTCGGGCGCCGTGGACACAGTGAGGGTGATCGAGGTGCCGAGGCGCAGGGCGTTCTGGCCGGAGGGGGCGACCGCGATCACGGTTCCCGGCGGTGCGGCAGAGTCGGGCTTCGAGTCGGTGAGCACGACGAATCCCGCGTTTTCGAGGGCGGCGATCGCCTCCGCCTTGCTCAGTCCGACGGTGTTCGGCACCGTGTTCGAGCCGGACGCCACAGTGAGGTCGACCGTGTCTCCGGGGTCCAGGAAGCTGCCGGCCGCGGGGCTGACGCCGAGCACCGTGTCGAGGGGGCGCACCGAGTCCTGGAGGGTGAGGGCGCCGAGGCGGAGTCCGAGGGCCGCGAGCGCCGCCCGCGCCCCGTCGAGGGTCATCACCGAGACCTCCGGCACCCGGATGGTCTTCGGCGCCGCCGTGGCGTGGGCGGTGATCATCGGCTCGGGGGTGGCGCTCGCGGGCGCGGGCGTGCTGCTCGTGACGGCAACGGAGGTCGGGGCCGCGCCGCCGGCAGCGAGGATCCAGGCGAAGGCTCCCCCGATCACGAGGATCATCGAGACGGCCCAGAGCCCGCCGCCGCGCCGGCGGCTGCGGCCGTTGCGCACCCAGGCCGGGTTGTCCGGAACGGCGATGACGGCGGCGGATGCCGTGCCCGCGCGAGCGTTTCCCGTCGCGTGCACGATCGTGGCCGGGGCCGGGGCCGGGCCGGGTACCGGCACGGGGACCGCACCGAGCACCCTGGTGCGCTCCGCGAGCTCGGCGAGGTCGCCGGGCCGGAAGAGGCCGGTGGTGTCGTCGGAGGGCGCGGCGAGTACCCCGCCGGCCGGGGCCCCCTCGAGCGGAGCCGCGCTGCGACCCGGCGCTCCCCCGGCCCCGATGCGGTCCAGGGCAGAGTCGACGGCCACGCCCATCGCCGCGGCGGAGGGGAACCGGGCATCCGGGTCCTTGAGGAGCGCCTTGACGACGAGCCGGTCGACACTCCGCGGAATGCCGGACTGTTGAACGGACGGAACCGGAGGCGGCGACTGCACGTGGGCGCGCAGCACCGCGGCGACCGAATCCCGGAGGAACGGGGCCCGAGCGGTCAGCGCGAAGTAGAGCACCCCGCCGAGCTGGTACACGTCGCCGCGTTCGTCGACGGCGTCGCCCCGCGCCTGCTCCGGCGACATGTAGTTCACGCTCCCGAGCACGCTCTGCACGGCCGGGATCTCCTGCGTGGTCGCATCGAGGGTGCTGCGGAGAACGTCGGTGCCGAGGGCGGGGCGACCGGCGGCATCCGCGAGGCCGAAGTCGAGCAGGCGTACGCCGTCGCTGCCGACGTGGCCGGCCATGTCCGGGTTGACCATGATGTTGGCCGGGGAGACGTCGCGGTGGACCAGGCCGATGGCGTGCGCGGCCGCGAGGGCGCGCAGCACCGCGGAGGCGACGGTGAGCGCCTGCGCGACGGGGAGCGCCCCGCGGTGCTCGACGTACTCGGCGAGGCTGATCCCGGGCGCACGGTCGAGGGCGATCCACGCCTGGGGTTCCTCGGCGTTCGCGCCGGGGCCGGAGCGGGAATCTGTCCCGGCGGTTGTCCCGGAGCCGTGGCCGGTGTTGTGCACGCCGACGCCGAGCACCGCGACGATGTTCGGGTGCCGCAGCGCGGCCGCTGCCCTGGCCTCCGCGAAGAATGCCTCCCTGGCCCGGTCGGAGCGGGACAGGTGCGGGTGCAGGATCTTGAGGGCGATCTCCGTGGCGGCACCCTCGCCCGCCTGCGTGTCCACGGCGGCGAAGACGGATGCCGACCCGCCCGTCCCGAGCAGTTCGCCGAGCCGGTAGCGGCCCGAGATCAGGCCCGCGCCGGCACGAGCCGTGCGCCGGCCCGCCTGCGCACCGGAGGCATCCGTCGGCTCGGCGCGATCGATCGCGTCTGTCACGCCAGGGCTACTTCGCCCGGGCGGCGTAGGTGTTCGCGTACCCGGCGACGGCGGTGACATAGGAGTCGACGTGGTTGTAGGCGAAGACGGCCGCGCGCCAGCGGTCGGGCAGCGCCAGGTCGCCGTAGTTGCACAGGTAGCGTCCCGCTGCGAGGGCGGCGTCGTCGATCTGCTGCGGGTCGTTGACGCCGTCCCGGTTGCCGTCGGCGCCCCAGCGCTGCCAGGTCGCGGGGATGAACTGCAGCGGGCCGACCGCGCGGTCCCACGCCGCGCTGCCGTCCCAGGCGCCGCCGTCGGTGTCGGTGATGGCGGCGAAGTCGGAGCCGTCGAGGGCCGGGCCGAAGATGCCGGGGCGTGCCGTGCCGTCGGTGCCGAGCGCGGAGCCCGCGTGGGTGCCGTGCCCTGACTCGATGTTGCCGAGGCCGGCAAGGGTGCTCCAGCCCAGACGGCAGCCGGGCTGTTCTGCGGCGAGGGCGAGCGAGGCGCCGGCGTAGCCGAGCATGGCCCGCACCGGGATGCCGGTGGCCGCGGCCACGCGTCCCGCCCAGTCCGCGTCCACGAGCGCAGCGTTGCCGGTGAGCAGCGCGGTTTCCCCGGTCGAGGCGAGGGACGAGCCGGCAGCGGCGGACTCGGCGGCGGCCGGAGCCGGGGTCGGGGGTGTCACGGTGACGGTCGCGGCTGCATCCGCTGCAGCGGGAACGGCGGCGACGGCCTCGGCGGCGACGACAACGACGCTCGCCCGGATGCCCTCCGGGGCCGTGAAGCCGGGCACGAGCCAGCCGAAGACGACCCAACCGAGCAGCCCTGCGGTCGCCGCGGCGCCGAACCAGCCGCGCAGCCTCGCGCCACTCACCACGCCTGCGCTCGTTCTTCCTCGCTGAGCACCCGGCTGCCCCTGCGGCCGGCCTCGGTCGCGTGGCGGGCGTCTTCGGCCACGACCGCGACCCGGAAGGCCTCGATGGTGCCGGCGGCGGCTTCGCGGCTCGCGGAGGCGGCGCCGTACCAGCGCCCTGCGGTCATCACGATGCGTTCGCCGATGGTGACCACCCAGCCGTGGGTGCCGGCCGACGGGCCGGTGACGACGGTCGCGACCATCGCGTCGCACTGGTCCTTGAGTTCGAGCACGTGCGCTCGCGCGCCGGTGAACGAGCCGTAGACCGACGAGCTGCGGCCGAGTTCGCGGCTGTTGGAGGCGAGCAGCCGCCAGATGCCGGAGTGGCCGGAGTGGCCGGAGTCGGCCATAGCGACGGTCGCGAGGCCGCGGGAGCGATCCCGGACATCGACAACACGGTCGGTCGCACCGATCCGCGCAACCTCTGCGGGATGTGCGAGTTCGCCGGTCCGCGGGATTTCTCCGCTGCGCAGTATTCCGCCGGTGCGGGCGAGTTCTCCCGTGCGGGCGGCGGCGGTGCGGCCACCCGCCTGAACGCTCTCCCGGAAGGCGACCCAGCCCTGCAGGCGCGGGTCGGCATTGGAACGGAAGGCCGAGAAGACCACACTTGGGCGGGGCGACACAGCGACTCCAACGGCCTGGAACAAACAGCGATGGGTGCAGTCAAGACTGTGTACCGGCTCGGGTGGGCCAGCCCCGGCATTACTGTGCTGGCCCCAGGTGTCCGGCCCGGGCTCGTCACCTTACCGGGGGATGAACGGAAGCTGTCCGGATCGGCAACAGTTGTGAAAGGAACTAACGGCGGAGGGCCTTTCGCGCCAACGTGTTCCCGAGGTACTGCACCAGCTGCACGAGCACGATGATCAGCAGCACGGCGGCCCACGTCACGATCGGGTTGAACTGACGGTACCCGTAGAGAAGGGCGAAGTTTCCGAGGCCGCCGCCGCCGACGTAGCCGGCGACCGCTGACATGTCGACGAGGGCGACGAAGATGAACGTGTAGCCGAGGATCAGCGGGCCGAGCGCCTCGGGCAGCAGCACCGTGAAGATGATCCTGGCCGTACCGGCGCCCACACTGCGCGCGGCCTCGATCACGCCGGGCGTGACCGTGAGCAGGTTCTGCTCGACGATGCGGCCCATCGCGAAGGATGCCGCGAGCGAGATCGTGAAGATGATCGCGTTGTTGCCGATGCCGGTTCCCACCACGAGGCGGGCGAGCGGCTGGGCTGCGGCGAGGAAGATGATGAACGGGATGGGGCGCACGAAGTTGACCAGCAGGTTCAGCACCACGAAGACCGGCTTGTTGGCGAGCAGGCTGCCGCCGCGGGTCAGGTACAGGCCCAGACCGACGATCAGGCCACCGAGGCCGCCGAAGAACAGGGTGAGGCCGACAATGTAGAGGGTCTCGCCCGCGGCCTTCCAGAGCTGGGGCAGCAGTTCGATGAGGGATTCCATCAGCGCACCTCCGTGACGGTCGTGAGTGTTCTGACCCGGTCGAGGACCGCGTCGATGCGGTCGGTGCCGCCGGGGCCTGGGGTCGTGGGGGCATCCGTCGCCGCCGCGTCGCTCAGCGCGAGGGTGAGGTGCCCGAAGGAGCGGCCCTGCACCTCGTTGATGCCGCCGAAGACGACCTCGAAGCCGATGCCCGCGCGGGCGAATTCACCGAAGACGCGGGCCTGGTCGACCGCGTTGTCGCGGAAGGCGAGGGTGACGATGCGGCCGGGGTGCCTGCCGCGCAGCACGGCGAGCTCGTCGGGGTTCGGGATGCCCTTCACGACGGTCGACACGAACCGGGCGGATGCGGGTTGTTGCGGGTTCGAGAACACGTCGAACACGTCACCGCGTTCGATCACGCGGCCCTGGTCCATCACCGCGACCTTGCTCGCGATGGTCTGGATCACGTCCATCTCGTGGGTGATCACGATGATCGTCACGCCGAATTCGCGGTTGACCCGGGTGAGCAGGTCGAGCACCTCGTGGGTAGTCTCGGGGTCGAGAGCGCTCGTGGCCTCGTCGGCGAGGAGGATGGCGGGCTGGCTCGCGAGAGCACGGGCGATGCCGACGCGCTGCTTCTGGCCCCCGGAGAGCTGGTCGGGGTAGGCGCGGGCCTTGTCGGCGAGGCCGACGAAGTCGAGCATCTCGGCGACCCGCTTGACGCGTTCGGCCTTGGGCCGGTGCGCGACCTCGAGCGGATAGGACACGTTGGCCGCGACGCTGCGCGACCCGAGGAGGTTGAACTGCTGGAAGATCATGCCGATGCCGAGGCGGACCGTGCGGAGTTCGCGCTCGGGAAGGCCGGCGATGTCCTGCCCGTTGATCAGAATCTCGCCGGAGGTGGACCGTTCGAGCGCGTTCACGAGCCGGACGAGGGTGCTCTTGCCGGCCCCCGAGTAGCCGATGATCCCGTAGACGTCGCCGGCCTCGACGGCCAGGCTGACGTCGTCGATCGCCACGACGTCACTGCCGCCCTTTTCGTGAGGCGGGTAGACCTTGCTGACACCGCGCAACTCGACGATGGCCATAAACGAACTTCCTCACTGTGACGCTGACGCTCACGCTCAGGCTCACGCTTCTCGAAAACCGGGGGATGTCACACACCCCCGTAACGCACCGTTCCGGTCGAGAGCGCCCGGTGTGCGGGTCGCTCTCGACCGGAAAGGTGACTGTCGGTGCTACTTCTTGTTGGCCTTGGTGTCCGCGACGACCGTGGCGAGCGAGGAGACCAGGTCGGCGACCGGAGTCTTCACGAGAACACCGGAGCCGCCGGACACGGCCAGCACGCCGTCCTGAACGGCCTTGGTGTCCTGGTAGATCTGGACGAGCTTCTGGTAGGTCGCGTTGTCCTTGTCCGCAGCGCGGGCGACGAACACGTTGACGTAGGGAATGGCGGTCGGGTCGGCCGGGTCGTCCTTGGCGAGGGCGTCGGTGAACTTCAGACCGGCCTTCTCGACGAAGTCGTTGTTGATGATCGCGCCGGCGACATCCGGCAGCGAGTTCGCGGTGAGCGAGGCCTCGAGCGCGGTGACGGTGACCTTCGAAGCCGACGTATCGATGTCGTCGAGGGTCGAGAAGATCGAGCCGCCGTCCTTCAGCGTGATGAGCTTGGCCGACTGGAGCACGAGAAGCGCGCGGGCCAGGTTGCTCGCGTCGTTCGGCACCGCGATGGTGTCGCCCTTCTGGATCTCGCTGACCTTCTTGTACTTCGTCGAGTACAGGCCGAGCGGGTAGATCGCCGTCGAGCCGATCGGGGTGAGGTCCGCGCTGCTCGCCGTGTTGTACTGCGCGAGGTAGACGAGGTGCTGGAACTGGTTGAGGTCGATCTCACCGGCGGTCAGCGCGGGGTTCGGCTGGTCGTATGCGGAGAAGTCGACGATCTCGACCTTGATTCCCGCATCGGCGGCGGCCTTCGTGTAGACGGCCCAGTACGGGTCGCTCGCGCCGACGACACCGATCTTGACGGTCTTGTCGCCGCCGGCATCCGCCGTGCCGCCTGCGCACCCGGCGAGCAGGGCGAGGAGCGGGACGGTCGCGAGAGCCGCGAGCAAGCGCTTGGACAGAGTTGACTTTTTCACGTGGTGAATCCCCTTGGGTGTGCTGCGAGTGAGAGCCACGAGTGCTGTCTCGTGGACGGGCCTCGGCAATCAAGGGCACAGCAAAGCCACGGCATAACGAGGTGGGAGTCTGTGCCGCTGCGTCGCGAGGCACACCTTCAGGTTAACAAAGGATGCTGCGCCGCGCACGCCGCTTTGTAACACGCGGTCACAGCATCCGCGGTTTTAACCCTCGATCAGCGTCGAAAGTTCGAGCCAGCGAGTTTCGAAGCTCGAGATGGAGGATTCGAGGCCCTGCAGTTCGGTGCCGAGCTCGCCGAGGCCGGCGTAGTCGTTCTGGTCGTGGCTGACCATGCTCTGGTTCAGCACGACGATCCGCGACTTCTGCTTGGCGACCTTGCGTTCGATGGAGGCGAGCTCCTTCTGCGCGTTGCGGAGCTCGGCGCCGCCGATGGCGAGGTTCCTGGCCGGCTTGCCTCCGGAGGTGTTCGAGGCGTTCGCCTCGGCGGGCTTGTCGGAGTCGTTGATCTGCTGCTTGCGCATCTCGAGGTACTGGTCGACGCCGCCGGGCAGGTGGCGGAAGCCGCCCTCGGTGACCGCGTACTGGTTGTCGGTGACGCGTTCGATCAGGTACCGGTCGTGCGAGACGACGAGCAGGGTGCCGGGGAACGAGTCGAGCAGGTCCTCCATCGCGGCGAGCATGTCGGTGTCCAGGTCGTTGGTGGGCTCGTCGAGGATGAGCACGTTGGGCTCGTCGAGCACGATCAGCAGCAGCTGGAGGCGCCGCTTCTGGCCACCGGAGAGGTCCTTGACCTGGGTGACGAGCTGGGCGCTCATGAAGCCCATCCGCTCGAGCATCTGGCCGGGGGTGATCTCCTTGCCTCCGGCGATGTAGCTCGTCTTCTGGCGGCCGATGACCTCGCTGACCCGGTCGTTCTGGATGCCCTCGAGCTCGAAGAGCTGCTGGGTGAGCACGGCGACCTTGATGGTCTTGCCGCGCTTGACGTGGCCGCTCGTCGGCTGGAGGGTGCCGGCGACGAGGTTCAGCAGCGTGGACTTGCCCGCGCCGTTGACGCCCATGATGCCGGTGCGCTCACCGGGGGCGATCCGCCAGGTGATGTCCTTCAGCACGTGCTTGTCCTCGAAGTCCACCGAGACGTCGATGAGGTCGACGACGTCCTTGCCGAGGCGCTGCATCGCCATCGACTGCATCGTGACGGTGTCACGGGGCGGCGGCTCGTTCTCGATCAGTTCATTGGCCGCGTCGATGCGGAACTTGGGCTTGGCGGTGCGGGCGGGGGCGCCGCGGCGGAGCCAGGCAAGCTCCTTCTTCATCAGGTTCTGGCGCTTCGACTCGGTCGCGGCGCTCATCCGGTCGCGTTCGACGCGCTGCAGGATGTACGCGGCGTAGCCGCCCTCGAAGGGCTCGATCAGGCGGTCGTGCACCTCCCAGGTCTGGTTGCAGACCTCGTCGAGGAACCACCGGTCGTGGGTCACGACCACGAGGCCGCCGGAGTTGGTCGCCCAGCGGTTGCGGAGGTGCCCGGCGAGCCAGGTGATGCCCTCGACGTCGAGGTGGTTGGTGGGCTCGTCGAGGAAGATCACGTCGTGGTCGCCGATCAGCACGGCGGCGAGGGCGACCCGGCGGCGCTGGCCACCGGAGAGGTCGTCGACGAGGGCGTCCCAGGGGATGTCGCGCACGAGTCCGCCGATGACGTCGCGGACCTTGGCGTCCCCGGCCCAGAGGTGCTCGTCCATGGTTCCGACGACGGTGTGACCGACGGTCTGCCCGGAGGCGAGGGCGTCGGACTGGTCGAGCACGCCGATCGTGACGCCGCGGCGGCGGGTGACGCGGCCGTCGTCGGGTTCGATGCGTCCGGCGAGGAGGCTCAGCAGGGTGGACTTGCCGTCACCGTTGCGCCCCACGACTCCGATGCGGTCGCCCTCGTTGAGTCCGACGGTGACGGAGTCGAAGATGACGCGGGTGGGGTATTCAAGGTGCAGGGACTCGGCCCCGAGCAAATGTGCCATAGCTTACAACTTTACCGTGCGCGGCTGGGAGCCCGGCGCGCCTCTCGCCCCTGACCAATTCGACGGAGTTTTTGTGTTTCTGACGCGTGAGAGCGCGATCTAAGAGCTTTCCGGACAAAATCTCCGTCGAATCGGTGAGGGCAAACGGATGCCGCGGCTCAGTCGTGGACGAGACGGGCGCCGTGGACCGGGCCCGTCGCCCGCACCACGTGCAGGCGGGAGGCGCTCAACGCGACCTGGAGCTCGAGCGCGCTGTCGGCATCCGCCACGAGGAATGCAACCGTGGGGCCGGACCCGGACACGATGCCGGCGAGGGCGCCGTTCTCTTCTCCGAGTTCGATGACCTTGCCGAGGCCGGGGGCGAGGTGCAGCGCCGGGGCCTGCAGGTCGTTGTGCAGCGACTCGGCCAGCATCCGTGCATCGCCCGCGCGCAGGGCCTGGAGCACGTTGGCGTCGACGGTCGGCTGCGCCTGGGCCGGGAAGATGTCCTGGGCATGGCGCTCGCGGTGGCGGTCGAGTTCCTGGTACACACCGGGGGTGGACATGCCGAAGTCGGCCAGGGCGAGCACCCAGTGGAACTGGCCCTTGGCGAGCGCGGGGCTCAGCTGGTCGCCGCGGCCGGTGCCGATGGCGGTGCCGCCGGTGAACGCGAACGGAACGTCGGCGCCGAGTGTCGCCGCGATGGCGAGCAGTTCCTCGCGGGTCGCCTCGGTGCCCCAGAGTGCGTCGCACGCGAGCAGGGTCGCGGCGGCATCGGCCGATCCGCCGCCCATTCCCCCGGCGATCGGCACGTTCTTCTCGAGCTTGAGGTGCACGCCGCCGCGGTAGCCGGACCTGCGTGCGAGGGCGCGCGCGGCCCGGATTGCAAGGTTGCTGCCGTCTGTCGCGAGCGCCGAGGTGTCGATCGAACCGGTGAATTCGCAGGAGAAGTCGTCGGCGGGATAGGCGCGCACGTCTTCGCTGAGCGAAACGGCCTGGTAGGCGGTCGCGACTTCGTGGTAGCCGTCTTCGAGCACGGCACCGACCTTCAGGAAGACGTTGATCTTGCCCGGCGCCCGCGCGTGCACAACTTGAGATGTGGCCGCGTTGGTCATGGTTCTAACCTAGCTCAGCCGCACAGCCCCCTCGTGCGCGGTGCGCTTGCGCCTGGGCCTCTCGCGACCGAGTTGAGTTGCGGACAAAACACCCTCGTTGCCGACGGGAGGGTGTTTTTTCCGCAACTCAACTCAAGCAGGGAGTCAGGCGGGGTCGGCGGCGGTCCAGGACCTGGCGATGGCGAGGAACGCGTCGACGGTGAGCTGCTCGCCGCGTTCGGTCGGGTCGATGCCGGCAGCTTCGAGGATCGCGGTCGCCGAGGCCGAGTCGCCGAGCACCGTCGAAAGCGACTGGCGGAGCATCTTGCGGCGCTGCTGGAAGGCGCCGTCGACGAGGGCGAACGTCGTGAGGCGCAGCTCTTCGCTCTCGAGCGGGCTCTCGCGGCGCTGGAACGCGATCAGGATCGAGTCGACGTTCGGCACCGGCCAGAACACCTGGCGGCTGACCTTGCCCGCGGTGCGGAAGGCCCCGTACCAGGCGGCCTTGACGCTCGGGCTGCCGTAGACCTTCGAGCCGGGGGGCGCGGCGAGCCGTTCGCCGACCTCGGCCTGCACCATCACGACGCCGGCGCGGATCGACGGGAAGTGCTCGAGCATGTGCAAAAGCACAGGCACGGAGACGTTGTAGGGCAGGTTGGCGACGAGCCGGGTCGGTTCGCCCGGCAGGTCGGTGATCTTGAGCGCGTCGGCGCGGAGCACGACGAGCGGCGCGTCGGGGTGCATCAGCTCGACCGTGAGCGGGAGCTGCTCGGCAAGCCGGTCGTCGATCTCGACGGCGACGACCCGGGCGCCGGTCTCGAGCAGACCCAGGGTGAGCGAGCCGAGTCCGGGGCCGACCTCGACGACGGTGTCGGCGGGGGTGATCGCGGCGACCTTGACGATGCGCCGCACGGTGTTGCCGTCGATCACGAAGTTCTGGCCGAGCTTCTTGGTCGGGTTGACCCCGAGCATCTCGGCGAGGTCGCGGATCTCGGCCGGGCCGAGCAGCGAGCGCGGGGTGGGCGCGGCGGATGCCGCGGGCTCGGCAGCTGTCACGGGTCCGGCAGGCTCGACGGTCGCTCCGGCCGCGGCGGATGCCGCGGGCTCGGCGGGCAGGGCGGCATCCGTGGCCGGGGTCACCGCAGTGTTCTCGGCGTCGCTCACTGGAGTCCCCCGAGGCTGACGCTTGGAGCGGCCGGCGCCGGCACGACGGGTTCGGCGTCCCAGCGCCCGTAGACGCGTTCGGTGGTGGTGGAGATCTGGGTGGCCAGCATGGCGACATCCGTTTCGAGGTGGTTGGCCATCGCGCGCAGGGTGTGCGGCAGCAGGTACGGCGCGTTGGGGCGGCCGCGGAAGGGCGCGGGGGTGAGGAAGGGGGCATCCGTCTCGACGAGCAGCAGCTCACGGGGAGCCGCAGCGAGCGCGGACCGGAGCATGCCGGCGTTCTTGAAGGTGACGTTGCCGGCGAAGGAGAGGTACCAGCCGTGTTCGGCGCAGATGGCGGCCATCTCGGCGTCGCCGGAGAAGCAGTGGAACACCGTCCGCTCGGGCGCGCCGACCCGCAGCAGGGTCGCGATGACCTCGGCGTGAGCGTTGCGGTCGTGGATCTGCAGGGCGAGGCCGTTCTGCTTGGCGATCTCGATGTGCGCCTCGAAGCTGCGGTACTGCGCGGCGAGGCCCTCGGGCCCGGTGCGGAAGAAGTCGAGCCCGGTTTCGCCGATCGCGACGACCCGGGGGCGCCCGGCGAGCTCACTGATCTCCGCGAGGGCGTCGTCGAGCGTGCCGGCCTGCTCGTAGTCGGGGGCTTCGTTCGGGTGGATCGCGACGGCCGCGAGCATCCGCGGTTCGCTCGCGGCGGCCTCGGCCGACCAGCGGGAGGTCTCCCTGTCGCCGCCGACCTGGATCACGCCCTGCACGCCCACGCTCACGGCCCGGTCGAGCTGTTCGGAGAGGCTGAGCGGATGCTCGCCGTCGCTGATCTCGAGGTGGGTGTGGTTGTCGTACACCGGCACGGGGAGCGGCTCCGGCGGTGCCGGGTAGCTCAGGTCGCGTCCGGCGGTCTGTTCGCGCTGGCGGACGGGTTCGTTAGCCAACCGTCGCCTCGATGCGCGGGAACAGCGCCTCGAGCGGGGAGACGTGGGTGCCGCCTGTCCACTCCCAGGCGCGGTCGATGCGCTGGTCGGTGACGAGGCCTTCGCCGCCGAGGGCGGACCAGAGCTTCGCGCACGCCTCGGGAACGACCGGGGACAGCAACACGGCGAGCGTGCCGAGGCCGCGCACGGCAGTGAACAGCACGGCGTCGAGCCGGTCGCGGTCTGCGGGGTCCTTGGCAAGTCCCCACGGCTCCTGGGTCGTGATGTAACCGTTGAGCTCGTCGACGAGTTCCCACACGGATGCGATCGCCTCGTGGATCGCGAGGCGGGAGATGGCCTCGCCCGCGGCATCCGTCACCCGGATCTCGGTGGCCCTGATGGCCGCGTCCGCGTCGGTGAAGGCGGTCGTGACCGGGATTTCGCCGTCGCAGTAGCGCACGACCATGGCGATGACGCGGGACGCGAGGTTGCCGAAGCCGTTCGCGAGCTCGGACTGGTACCGGGCGGAGAGGTCCTCCCAGGAGAACGAGCCGTCCTGGCCGAAGCTGATGGCGCGCATGAAGTAGTACCGGAACGCGTCGGAGCCGAAGGTGTCGGTGATCTGGCTCGGGGCGATGCCGGTGAGCTTGGACTTGCTCATCTTCTCGCCGCCGACGAGCAGCCAGCCGTGGCCGAAGACCCGGCGCGGCACCGGCAGCCCGGCGGCCATCAGCATGGCGGGCCAGATCACGGCGTGGAAGCGGAGGATGTCCTTGCCGACGATGTGCGTGGCCGGCCAGAGCCTCGAGAAACGCTCGTCGTCCTGGCCGTAGCCGGCGGCGGTGATGTAGTTGAGCAGCGCATCGAACCAGACGTAGACGACGTGGCTGTCGTCCCACGGCACTTTGATGCCCCAGTCGAAGCTCGAGCGCGAGATCGACAGGTCGGAGAGCCCCTGCTTCACGAAGGAGATGACCTCGTTGCGAGCGGCCGCCGGCTGCACGAAGTCGGGGTCGTCCTCGTAGAGCGCGAGCAGGCGGTCGGCGAAGGTGCTCATCCGGAAGAAGTAGTTCTTCTCGTGCAGCAGCTCGACCGGGAGGGAGTGGATGGCGCAGACCTGCTGGCCGATGAACTCGCCGGTACCCTCGATCAGGTCGCTCGGCTGCTTGTACTCCTCGCAGCCGACGCAGTAGAAGCCCTCGTACTCGCCCGTGTAGATGTGGCCGGCGTCGTAGAGGTGCTGCAGGAATTTCTGCGCGTTGACCTCGTGGCGTTCGTCGGTCGTGCGGATGAAGTCGTCGTTCTTGATGTCGACGGTCTTGAGCAGCGGCTTCCACGCGGTCTCGACGAGGCGGTCTGCCCACTCCTTCGGGGTGACGCCGTTCGCGGTCGCGGTGCGCAGGATCTTCTGGCCGTGCTCGTCGGTTCCGGTGAGCAGCCAGGCGTCTTCGCCGGCCTGCCGGTGCCAGCGCGCGAGGAGGTCCGCGGCCACTTCCGTGTACGCGTGACCGATGTGGGGCACATCATTCACATAGAAAATGGGCGTGGTGATGTAAAAGGATGCTCCGGCGGACATGCCCCCAGTCTATTGGGAGCAGCGGAGACCCCGGGCCGGGTTACATCCCGCCTCCCGGGCGGCAAACCGGCCTAACGAATTCGACGGAGTTTTTCGGTTCTGAACCGGTTCAAACGCGTTCCCAGGTGCCGAAAACCTAAAATCTCCGTCGAATTGGTTACGAGGCGAGTCAGAACGGCAGGTGCGGATGCTGCGGCGCGGCCGGCGCACGCCCACCCGGCTTCTGCGCAAGGGCGGCCTCGTAGAGGTCACGCTTGCCGAGGCCGGAGACGGCGGACACGTCGGCGGCGGCCTCCTTGAGCCGGGCGCCGGCCGCGACCAGCGCGAGCACCTCGGCGACCCCGGTCGCGAGGTCGAGAACGCGCTTCTCGGCCCCGGCGACGACGATCGCGATCTCGCCCTTGACTCCCGCCGCGGCCCACTCGGCCAGTTCGGCGGCGGTCCCGCGCTTGACCTCCTCGAAGAACTTGGTGAGCTCACGGCAGACGACGACGCGGCGGTCGGCGCCGAGCACCTCCGCGAGGTCGACAAGCGAGGCGGCGAGCCGGTTCGGCGATTCGAAGAAGACCATGGTGCGGCGTTCGTCGGCCACCTCGAGCAGGGCAGACATCCGGTCACCGTGCTTGCGGGGCAGGAAGCCCTCGAAGGTGAACCGGTCGGTCGGGAGCCCGGAGACGGCGAGGGCGGTGAGCACGGCGGACGGGCCGGGCAGCACGGTGACCGTGACGCCCGCGGCGACGGCGGCGTCGACGAGGTGGAACCCGGGGTCGGAAACGGTCGGCATGCCGGCGTCGCTCAGCACGAGCAGGTCGGTGTCGCGGGCGAGCTCGACGAGCTCGGCCGCCTTCACCCGTTCGTTGTGGTCGTGCAGGCTGATCAGCTGCGGACGGTTCTCGATCCCGAGGGCCTTGAGCAGGTGCACGGTGACGCGGGTGTCCTCCGCCGCGATGACCGTGGCGGTCGTGAGCGCCTCGACCAGCCGGCGCGAGACGTCGCCGAGGTTACCGATCGGGGTGGCAGCGAGGATGATCATTCCCCCAGTCTCGCAGTCCGCGCATAACCACCGCTCACTACGATGGTCAGCGTGCTCCTCATACGCCGCTGGTTCCCGTGGGCCGGCCCCCTGTTCGTGGTCGTGCTGGCCGCAGTCCTCCGCCTCTGGAACCTCGGCTCCCCGCACGCTCTCGTCTTCGACGAGACCTTCTACGTCAAGGACGCCTGGAGCCTCTTCAACAACGGCTACGAGTCCACCTGGCCGGACAAGGCCGACGAGATCTTCGCCAACGGCAACGCGAACATCTTCACGGACATCGGCTCGTTCGTCGTGCATCCGCCGCTCGGAAAGTGGCTGATCTCGCTCGGGATGGCCGCGTTCGGTCCGGAGAACAGCTGGGGCTGGCGCATCGTGACCGCCCTGATCGGCATCCTCGCGGTGGTGCTGCTCATGCTCATCATCAAGAAGCTGTTCGGCTCGACCCTCCTCGCGGTCATCGGCGGGTTCCTGTTCGCGATCGACGGCAACGCGATCGTGATGAGCCGGGTGGCGCTGCTCGACAACTATGTGATGTTCTTCGCGCTGCTCGGCTTCGGGGCGATCCTGCTCGACCGGGACTGGCACGCGACCCGCCTCGCCGCCTGGATGGCGAAGCGGGCGGAGTCCGGCGAGTGGCCCGGCTGGGGCCCTGCGCTCTGGTGGCGGCCGTGGCTGCTCGCCGCGGGCCTCGCCTTCGGGCTGACCATGAGCGTCAAGTGGTCGGGCCTGTATTTCCTCGCCGCGTTCGGCGTGTACGTCGTGGTCGTGGACGCCCTCGCCCGTCGCCGGGCCGGCGTTCCGTTCTGGGCGAGCGCCGCCATCCTCAAGCAGGGTCCGATCAACTTCCTGCTGATGGTGCCGATCGCGATCGCGACCTTCCTCAGCTCGTGGACGGGCTGGTTCGTCACCAAGGGCGGCTTCTACCGCACCTGGGCCGACTCCCCCGAGACGGCCTGGACCGGGGCATTCGCCTGGGTGCCGCATGCCGTCCAGAGTTTCTGGCACTACCAGGTCGCCGCGTACACCTATCACGTCGGCCTCGTCACCCCGCACCCGTACCAGTCGAACCCACTGACCTGGCTGTTCATGGTGCGCCCGACGAGCATGTACTACCAGTCGTCGGCCGCCGGAGAGGGCACCTGCAGTTTCTCGACGTGCTCAGAGGCAATCACCGAGATCGCCAACCCGCTGATCTGGTGGGCCGGGGCCGCCGCGGTGCTCTACCTCGTCTATCGTCTCGCCCGGTACCGGGAATGGCGGGTGGGCCTCATCCTGATGGGCATGGTCGCCGGGTACCTGCCCTGGCTGATGTACACGGGCCGCACGGTCTTCCAGTTCTACTCCATCGCCTTCGAGCCGTACCTGATCCTCGCGCTCACCTTCGTGATCGGCCTCCTGCTCGGGCTCGCCCCCGGCACCGGAGGGGTCGTGGCCGCCTCTGCGCTCGCTCAGGGTCGCACGCCCGGACTCGCGCCCGGACTTGCGACCGGACTCGCGCCCGGACTCGCGGCCAGCGAACCTCAGCATTCGGAGCGGGCGACCCAACTGACGAGCACCGAACTACGAACGGATGTCGCGGCGCGGGAAAGCGACCGGACCGTCGGCATCCGCGTGCTGATCGGCTACCTCGTGGCTGCGGTGCTGGTCAGCGCCTTCTTCTATCCACTCTGGACGGGAATGCAAATCTCGTTCTCGTTCTGGCAGATGCATATTTGGCTGCCGAGCTGGCGCTAGCCGCGTCCGGTTCCCCGGAATTCCGGGCGAAGGAGAACCCGCGGTTTCGTGCCGTTTCGGCGATTTGAGGACTCTTCATATGCCGTTTGGGCCATATAGCGACTGGGAAACGGTTGTGAATCCGACCCACGGACCGGGGGTGCGCCCGTAGGATACTTCTATCTGCACCACGAGTGATTGCTCCAGAACCGACTGAGAAGTCCAGATCCAAACCAAAGGCCTCATGTCGGAAGCATCCGTCGCACCCACGGTGCGCATCGTCAAGACCCGTCGGGGTGGCGACTCGAAGAATCCCACCACCGAGTACTCCTCGCTGCTGCACACCGTGCGCAACCTGGGCCTCCTGAAGCGCGCGACCGGGTTCTACTGGTTCGTCTTCGGCATGCTCATCCTCGCAACCGCGGGCCTCGGCACCGGTTTCGTGCTTCTCGGCGACAGCTGGTACCAGCTGATCATCGCCGGCGTGCTCGGCATCATCCTCACCCAGTTCGCGTTCCTCGCCCACGAGGCCTCGCACCGCCAGGTGTTCGAGTCCGGCCCCGCCAACGACAAGGCCGGCCGCATCCTCGCGAACCTGTTCGTCGGCATCAGCTACGCCTGGTGGATGAACAAGCACAGCCGTCACCACGCCAACCCGAACGTGATCGGCAAAGACCCCGACATCGACCCCGACTTCATCGTCTTCCGCGAGGAGGACGCCGCGAAGGTGTCCTGGCTCGGCTCGTTCGTCACGCGCAAGCAGGGCTACTTGTTCTTCCCGCTCCTGATGGCCGAGGGCTTCAACCTGCACGTCCAGGGCTTCCGCACCGTCTTCGGCCGGGGCAAGGTCGACAAGCGCTGGCTCGAGATCAGCATGCTGACGACCCGCATTGTGCTCTACGTCGCCGTGATCTTCTACTTCCTGCCGCTCGGCATGGCCTTCGCCTTCATCGGCGTGCAGCTCGCCGTCTTCGGCGTCTACATGGGCGCATCCTTCGCCCCGAACCACAAAGGGATGCCGCAGCTCCCCCACGACAGCAAGGTCGACTTCCTGCGCCGCCAGGTCCTGACCTCGCGCAACATCCGCGGCGGCACCTTCATGGACACCTTCATGGGCGGCCTGAACTACCAGGTCGAGCACCACCTGTTCCCGAACATGGCCCGCCCGCACCTGCGCAAGGCGCAGGAGATCACCAAGGAATACTGCCAGTCGCACAACATCCTCTACACGGAGACGGGTCTGTTCCAGTCGTACGGGATCGTCATCGAGTACCTCAACACGGTCGGCCTCGCCGCCCGCGATCCGTTCGACTGCCCCATGGTCGCGCGGTTCCACCACCGCTAAACCTCAGCAGCTGCGGCCCACGCCGTCACCTGCCGCCGAACCGTCACGCTCCGCCGGGCCCCGTGCCCGCCCGGAACGTGGCGGTTCCGTCGTTAACCGCCGCCGCCTCGCGCGCCAGGTGCGCAGCTTCGCGCCAGGTGCGCAGCTTCGCGCCAGGTGCGCAGCTTCGCGCCAGGTGCGCTGCTTCGCGCGCTACCTGCGCCGCTGCGCGCCAGGCGTGCGTGGAGCGCACCGGCGCAGTTGGCGCGCGAACGACTCGGGGCGCGGACGACGTCGGAGTAGGCTCGGATCCATGTGGCTGCCAGGCGTGCTCGTCGCGGTCGCCGCCGCACTCCTTGCCGGGCTCGTGCACGCCCTCGTGCCCGGAGTCCCGCTGCTCACGGCCGCCGTGGTGTTCGGAATCGTCGCCGGCCAGCTGCCGGTCGCGCGCCGGCAGCTCACCGGAGTGCTCGCACCGGGCCTCTCGGTCGCCTCCAAGCGCATCATGCGCCTCGGAGTCGTGCTGCTCGGCCTCAAGCTCAGCCTCGTCGACATCCTCGGCCTCGGCTGGGTGACCATCGCGACGACCGTCGCGATCGTCGTTCTCACCTTCTTCGGCACGCTGTGGTTCGGTCGCAGGATCGGCTTGCCCGGGCAGCAGCCCCTCTTGATCGCTACTGGATTCTCGGTCTGCGGCGCGTCCGCGATCGGCGCCATGAGTGCCGTCGTGCACGCGGACGATGACGACACCGCCACACCGATCGCCCTCGTCACCCTCTGCGGTACCCTCGCGATCGCGGTCCTGCCCGCCCTGTGGCATCCGCTCGGCCTCGACGCCCTTCAGTACGGTCAGTGGGTCGGCGCGAGCGTGCACGATGTCGGCCAGGTCGTCGCCACGGCGCAGGTCGCCGGGCCGGCCGCCCTCGCCGTGGCGATCGTCGTCAAGCTGACCCGGGTGCTCATGCTCGCGCCGATCGTCGCCGGCGTGTCCCTGCAGGAGCGCCGCAGAGACGGCCTTGAGGCAGCCTCGACCTCGAATGCGATGCCTCTCCGCAGCGGCACGGATGCCACGACGCGGCATCCCCCGATCGTTCCGCTTTTCGTCGTTGGCTTTGTGGCTGCCGTGATGCTCCGCACCCTCGTGCCGGTGCCCGACGGGGTGCTCCTCGTCGCGGACACCCTGCAGACGTATTTCCTCGCGACAGCGCTCTTCGGCCTCGGCGCTGCCGTGCAGCTCAGGGTGCTCGTGCGCACCGGCGGACGTGCACTGACGGTCGGCCTCGGTTCCTGGGCGCTCATCGCCGCCCTCGCCTACGGCGCCGTCCTCCTCGCCTGACCGGTCGCGGGCTGCGGGTCGACCGCCTCGGTTCGCGCAGGTCGGGTCGCGCCGCAGAGATACCACGTGTCGCACGCTTCGGGTCCCGCGAGAGTACACTTTCGGCCCTTAAACCGCGAGTTTAAGGGCCAAAAGTGTACTCTCGCGGGTGCCGCGCGCGCGGGTGCCGCGAGCGCGGGTGCCGCGAGCGCGGGTGCCGCGAGCGCGGGTGCCGCGAGCGCGGGTGCCGCGAGCGCGGGTGCCGCGCGGGCGGGTGCCGCGAGCGCGGGTGCCGCGCGGGCGGGTGCCGCGCGGCGCATCAGCCGCGGGCGAGCCAGCCGCCCGGGCCGGCGTTGGGCGTGCGGGACAGGGCGAAACGGGGCGGCGCGGCCGCGGCATCCGTGGCCAGGTCCGCGAGGATCCTCCCGACCGTGGGCGTGAACTTGAACCCGTGCCCGCTGAAGCCGGCACCGACGGTGACGGGCCCGACCCGGTCGAGCACGAAGTCCTCGTCGGGCGTCGTCGTGTACGTGCAGCTGACCGGCACGAGCACATCCGCGTCGGCACCGGGCAGCCATTCGCGAACATAGCGCTGCAAGGACGCAAGCTGCACGGGCTCGGGCAGGAAGCTGCGCCGGTCGGGGTCGGTGACCGGACCGACGCCGTGCCAGCCGGCCTTGATCCCCTCTCCCGGGGTGTGCATGCCGTAGACCGGGGAGTACCAGTACCCGTAGTCCGGGTTGGCGGTGTCGCGGGCGTGGTTGAAGCCGGGCCAGTCCTGCGTCGCAGTGCCGCGCAGCGCGAAGTGCGCCGGCTGTTCCTGCGTCACCCGCAGCCTCGGCACTGAGACCACGCCATTCAGCAGCGCGGACGTCCACGCTCCGACGGTGACGACGACGTGTCGCGCTTCGATGACACTACTTTCCGTCATCACGCGCACCCGGTCGTCCCCGAGTACCTCGACCCGCAGTACCCGCACACCGTGGCGGATCTCCGCCCCTGCGGCTGCCGCGGCCCCCTGCAGCGCCGACACCGCCGCATCCGCGTTGATCCGCCCGGCGTCGGGGTTGTGCAGCACCCGGCCGTCGAAGCGGATGCCCGGCCAGCGCTCCCCCGCCGCCTCCGGAGAGAGGAACTCGGCCCCGAGCCCCGCCGAACGCAGTGCGTCGGCGACGTCGTCGAACGCCGGGTTCGGCCCGTGGTTGACCACGCCGACCTGGTCGAAGACCGCGGTCTCGGACTCGGCCTCGAGCTCGCGCCAGAGCGGTACGGCCTCGGCGAGCATGCCGACGTAGGTCGGGTCGGAGTACGCCGTGTTGAAGTTGCGCGATGCGCCGTGGGAGGCGCCGTTCTTGTGTCCCGGTTCGAAACGCTCGAGCAGGAGTACGGGGAACCCGCGCCGGGCGAGCTGCCAGGCTGTCGCCGATCCCATCGCGCCACCGCCGATCACGACGGTGTCGACGTGCTCGATGGGCGCGGTGTGTCCAACTGATCCGAGGCTCATGCGCCCATCCTGCCAGCACCGGTGCGCCTGCCCGCCTCGACATGTCGTCCAGCGTCACAGACACGGGTGAGGTGTCGCAGATCGACCTTCGCGGCGCCCCTGAACGTCGATCTGCGACACCTCAGCACCCAACAGGCGCGTGGGTACACGGGAGCGGCGGCCGCGCGCCCCCGGACGAGGGCGGCCGACGCGCCTACGATGGACTGATGTCCGCGTATGTCTCGGCCCTCGACCTGTTCTCCATCGGGATCGGCCCCTCCAGCTCCCACACCGTCGGCCCGATGCGGGCCGCCCGCGCCTTCGCCGCGCACCTCACCGAAGGCGGCCGCCTCGGCGAGGTCACCCGGGTGAACTGCTCCCTCTACGGGTCGCTCGGCTCGACCGGGCTCGGCCATGGCACCCCCGACGCCGTCCTCGCCGGCCTCACCGGCCTGCACGCCGAGTCGTGCGACCCGGCCGCCGTGCACGGCACCTGGGCGGGCCTGGGCGAGGGTGCAACGCTGCTCCTCGATGGCCGGCATGAGATCTCCGTGGAACACGGCGACATCCGCTTCGAACCGCGCACCCGGCTGCCCGGCCACCCCAACGCGCTCACCCTGCAGGCGTGGTCGGCGACGGATGCCCTCCCCCTGCTCGAGGAGACCTGGTACTCGATCGGGGGCGGCTTCATCCGCCGCGAAGGCGACCCGATGATCCCGCCGGCGACGTCTCCCCGGCCGATGGACTACGACTCGAGCGCAGAGCTGCTCGCACTGTGCGACGCCCTCGGGGTCGACATCGCCGCGATCGCCCGCGAGAACGAGGAGTCCATCCACGGGGCCGAAGCGCTCGACGCCGGGCTCGACGCGATCTGGGACGCCATGCACGTCTGCGTCGAGGCCGGACTGGCCACGGCCGGCACCCTTCCCGGTGGCCTGAAGGTCAAGCGCCGGGCCGCGGCCATTCGCATGCAGCTCGAGGAATATGAACTGCTCCCCCTGCGCGAACGGGACACCTCGACCGAGTGGCTGCACGCCTTCGCACTCGCCGTCAACGAGGAGAACGCCTCAGGCGGCCGCGTCGTCACGGCCCCGACCAACGGGGCGGCGGGCATCATCCCCGCCGTCGGGCACTACTACCTGCGTTTCGTCCCCGGGGCGAATGCCGCGGGCATCCGCCGTTACCTGCTCACGGCGGCCGCGATCGGTTCACTGGTGAAGGCCAACGCCTCCATCTCCGGTGCGGAGGGCGGCTGCCAGGCCGAGGTTGGATCCGCGTGCGCCATGGCCTCCGGCGCGCTCTGCGCTGTGCTCGGCGGCACCCCGCGCCAGGTCGAGAACGCCGCCGAGATCGCGATGGAGCACCACCTCGGGCTCACCTGCGACCCGGTCGGCGGCCTCGTGCAGGTGCCGTGCATCGAGCGCAACGCGATCGCGTCGTCGACGGCGGTCTCCGCCGCCCGTCTCGCCCTGCACGGCGACGGCACTCACCTCGTCTCCCTCGACACCGTCATCGAGACGATGCGCCAGACCGGACTCGACATGATGACCAAGTACAAGGAGACGAGCGAAGGTGGTCTCGCCGTCAACGTGATCGAATGCTGATCCGGCGGATTCCGGGCGATTTCGCACGGGATTCCCCGCACCTGGACACGGCACCCACAGGCCGCACGCACCGGACCGGAAGCTTCGCACGTGAGGGTGGTCTTGCCGCCGGATGAGACGCTCGGAAATCCGCACCCCTCGTTCAGGCAATCCACACCGCTCGTTCATCTCGGTGAACGAGAGTACAACCAGTCCCAACGTGTTGGGGCACTGAAGCTGACCGGCATCGGTCGGACCAGAAGAACGTGATGCGCGGGCGAGCACACGTTCGACCGGTCCGGCCGGGGCCGGTCGCTTGCTTTAACGCCCGCCGCCGCCCACCTGTACCTTTTCCGCCGAGAATCGTCGGTGCAACGGCGATCCTCGGCGCGAACGGCACATCTCGCGGGGCTGCAGGTGAGCGGATGCCGCCTACCGGGTCTGACGGAAGATCCGTTCGATGATCCCGACCACGCGGAGCGAGTCCTCCGGGTCGACGGGAGCGGGCGCGCCGCGTAGCAGTGAGTCGGCGACTCCCCGGTAGAAGGCCGCGTAGTCGCCGGGTTCCGTGGGCACCGCGTGCTGGGCGCCGTCGAGCCCGAGCATGCCCCAGGCCGACTCGTGTTCGATGCCGAAGCCGGCATCCGTCGGAAGCGCGCCGGCGGCCAGCGTGGCCTCCTGGCCGTCGAGGCCCCACTTCGTGTACCCGGACTCAGAGCCCAGCACGTGGAAGCGCGGCCCGACCTGGGCGGCGGTCCCGTTCATCCACAGGTGCGACCGCACCCCCGAACCGTGGTGCAGTGACACGAAGGTGTCGTCGTCGGCGTTCCCGCCGGGAACGCGGGTCGCGATCTCGGCGTAGACGTTGTCGATCGGCCCGAAGAGCTGCAGGGCCTGGTCGATCAGGTGCGCGCCGAGGTCGAAGAGGATCCCGCCGCCCTCACGGACGCCTGCACTCGCCTTCCACGCCTTGGCCGAGGGTGTCGGGCGCCAGAACTCGAACCGCGACTCGAAGTGCCGCACCTCGCCGAGGGCGCCCTCATCGATAAGTGCCTTCAGGGTCAGGAAGTCGCCGTCCCAACGCCGGTTCTGGAAAACGGTGAGCAGCAGGCCGAGCCGTTTGGCCTTCTCGATGAGGCCCTGACCGACGATGCTCGTCGGGGCGAACGGCTTGTCGATGACGACGGCGAGGCCCGCGTCGAGCGCGGCATGGGCGAGTTCCACGTGGGTGCCCGGCGGGGAGCCGATCACGACGAGGTCGAGGTCGTCCGCGGCGGCGATGAGCTCGTCGACGGTGTGCATCAGGCGCACGCCCGGATAGGTCTCTGCCGCCTGCTGGCGCCGCACGGGATCGCTCGTGACGATCGCGTCGAGGGAGAATTCGGGGTTCGCGGCGAGGAACGGGCTGTGGAACACCCTCCCGGAGAGACCGAAGCCGATCACGGCGGATCGGATCGGGCGGGCGATGATCTCTGCTGCACTCATGCCTCCCACGCTACTCCGCGGGGCACCGGCCGTCCGCCGCAGCGGCGCCCGACCCGACCCGGCACCGGCCCGGCCGAGCCCTGCCCTGCCCTGCCCTGCCTCAGAGCCGGTTGACCGCAGTGACCCGCACGTGCGCGGCGCCGAGTTCGTCCGATTCGGCGAGGTCGATCGTCGCGCTGATCCCCCAGTCGTGGTCGCCCGCCGGGTCGTCGAGAATCTGCCGCACGGTCCACTCCGTTGCGCCCTCGTCGAGGATCAGCATGCCGGAGCCGCGCGCGTTCGCGCCGGTCAGAACCTCGTCGTGTTCGGCGAAGTAACCGTCCATGGCGTCACCCCAGGCATCCGCCGTGAAGCCGTGCTCGCGGTCGAGCTCGCCGAGCGCGTCGTAGTTCTCGAGCGCCGCGAGCTGAACGCGCCGGAACAACTCGTTGCGCACGAGGATCCGGAAGGCGCGCACGTTCGTGGTGAGCCGGCGCGGGGGCGGCGGCAGCACCGAGACGGCGCCGGCTTCGTGCGCCTCGAGGTCGGGGTGGATGAGCTCCTCCCACTCGTCGAGGAGGCTCGAGTCGACCTGGCGCACGAGTTCACCGAGCCACTCGATCAGGTCGAGCAGGTCCTCGGTCTTGGCCTCGTCCGGGATGGTCTGCCGGGCGGCCCGGTAGGCGTCGGACAGGTAGCGCAGCACGACGCCCTCTGAACGGGCGAGCTTGTAGAACGCGATGAACTCGCCGAACGACATCGCCCGTTCGTACATGTCGCGCACGACGGTCTTGGGGCTCAGCTCGAAGTCCGCGATCCACGGCTGCGATTCCTTGTAGGTCGTGAAGGTGTAGGTCAGCAGCTCCTCGAGGGGCTTCGGCCAGGTGATCTCCTCGAGCAGGGCCATCCGCTCGTCGTACTCGATGCCCTCGCGCTTCATCGCGTTGACGGCCTCGCCGCGGGCTGCGAACTGCTGGCCCATCAGCACCGGGCGCGGGTCGTCGAGGGTCGCCTCGACGATGGACATCATGTCGAGCGCGTAGGTCGGCGACTCGGGGTCGAGCAGGTCGAACGCGGCGAGCGCGAATGGGGAGAGCGGCTGGTTGAGGGCGAAGTTCGGCTGCAGGTCGACAGTCAGGCGGATGTCGCCGCTCGCGCTCTGCTCGACGATCCCGGCCGCGCGCAGCGTCTTGTAGATGCCGAGGGCACGACGGGCGTGCGCGAGCTGGCGCTTCCACGGTTCGTGGTTGTCGAAGACGAGCTCGTAGACGTGCGAGAAGGCGTCTCCGCCGCGGCCGATCACGTTGATCAGCATCGCGGCGGTCATCTGCATGCTCGAGTGCAGTGTCTCCGGCTCGGCGTTGACCAGGCGCTGGAAGGAGGGCTCGCCCCAGGAGACGAAGCCCTCCGGCGCCTTCTTGCGGATGATCTTGCGCTTCTTCTTCGGGTCGTCCCCGGCCTTCTCGATCGCCTTGAGGTTCTCGGTCTCGTGGTCGGGCGCCTGGATCACGACCGTCCCGGCGGTGTCGTAGCCGGCCCGGCCGGCGCGCCCGGCGATCTGGTGGAACTCGCGGGCGTTGAGCTGGCGCATCTTGACGCCGTCGTATTTGGTCAGCGCGGTGAAGAGCACCGTTCGGATCGGCACGTTGATGCCGACCCCGAGGGTGTCGGTGCCGCAGATCACCCGGAGCAGGCCGCGCTGGGCGAGCTGTTCGACGAGACGCCGGTACTTCGGCAGCATGCCGGCGTGGTGCACGCCGATGCCCATCCGAATCAGCCTGGACAGGGTCTTGCCGAAGCTCGTCGTGAACCGGAACTCGCCGATCAGCTCCGCGATCGCTTCCTTCTGCTCCTTGGTCGCGACCTTGACGCTCGAGAGCGCCTGCGCGCGCTCGAGCGCGGCGGCCTGGGAGAAGTGCACGATGTAGACGGGCGCCTGGCCGGTCTTGAGCAGGTCCTCGACGGTCTCGTGCACGGGCGTGGTCTCGTAGTAGTAGTTGAGCGGGACCGGGCGTTCGACTCCGGTGACGACCGCGACCGTGCGGCCGGTGCGGCGGGCGAGGTCGTCGGCGATCTCGGTCACGTCGCCGAGGGTCGCGCTCATCAGGATGAACTGCACCCGGGGCAGCAGCAGGAGCGGCACCTGCCACGCCCAGCCGCGGTCCGGGTCGCCGTAGAAGTGAAACTCGTCCATCACGACCTGGTCGACCTGGGTGTCCTCGCCGCTGCGGAGGGCGAGGTTCGCGAGGATCTCGGCCGTGCAGCAGATGATCGGGGCGTCCGAGTTGACCGAGGAGTCCCCGGTCATCATCCCGACGTTCTCCGCACCGAAGATCTCGACGAGGGAGAAGAATTTCTCGCTCACGAGCGCCTTGATCGGCGCGGTGTAGAAGCTGCGCTTGCCGGCGGAGAGTGCGGCGAAGTGCGCGCCCACCGCGACGAGCGATTTTCCGGTGCCCGTCGGGGTGCTCAGGATCAGGTTCGCCCCCGAGACGATCTCGATCAGCGCTTCCTCCTGGGCGGGATACAGCGAGAGGCCCTGGTCGGTCGCCCACCCTTCGAACGCCGCGAAGAGGGCATCGGGATCGGTGACGGACGGGAGGGCGCTCAGAGTTGCCATGATCCTTCGATCCTGCCCTATCGCGCTGGTCGTTGCCTCCGGAAGGCCGGGCGCAGGAGGGAACGGGCTGGCGAAGCTCTGGCAAAACCACCAGCGAATCGTAAGGAATGCGCGGGCGCGCCCCCGCGCGGCCGCCCTAGGCTGAACGGATGACCGGCCCCGACACGCGCACGCCCTCCCCTGGTTCCCGCGCGCGCAAGACCGGGAACCGCGGCCGCACCGGACTCGCCGCCCTCGCCGGGATCGCGGCCGCCCTCGCCGGGCTCGGCGCCGCCGAGCTGGCCGCCGCCCTGCTCGCGCCGGCCGGCAGCCCGGTCCTCGCCGTCGGCGCCCTCGTGATCGACCTTGTGCCCGGCTGGGTGAAGGAACTCGTCATCGCCCTGTTCGGCACGAACGACAAGACCGTGCTGATCGTGACCCTCGCCCTCGGCGCCGCCGTGCTCGCCGCGGCGGCCGGGATGCTCGAACTCGTGCGCCCGCCGCTCGGGCGGGTGCTCACGGTCGCGGCGGGTGGCCTCGCCGTCTTCGCCGTGCTCAGCAGGTCGAGCGCCTCGACCCTCGACGCGCTTCCCGGTGTCGTCGCGATGGTCGTCGCGGCCGTGCTTCTCACCGTGCTGATCACCCGGCTCCGCGCCGAAACGGCACCCGCACCGGCACACACTGGGCCGGGCGGCGCCACCGTGGACCGCCGGCGTTTCCTCGCATACACGGGCACGAGCGCGGCCCTCGGCGCGGTAGCCCTGGTGATCGGGCAGGTCGTGTCCGCAGGCACCCGGGCAGCGGATGCCGCCCGCGCGCTCTTCACCCTGCCCGCGCCCTCCGTCACCGCGCCCGCGATCCCGCCTGCGGCATCCGTCGCCGTGGACGGCATCTCGCCGCTCATCACCGCCAACGCGGACTTCTACCGGATCGACACCGCCCTCCAGGTGCCCCGGATCGACCCGAGCACGTGGTCGCTCAAGGTCACCGGGATGGTCGAGAACGAGGTCGAAATGAGCTTCGCCGACCTGCTCGCCCTGCCCCTCGAGGAGAGCACGACCACCCTGATGTGCGTCTCGAACCCGGTCGGCGGCGACTTGATCGGCAACGCGACCTGGCTCGGCTACCCGATCCGGAACCTGCTCGCCCGGGCCGTGCCGACCGCGGGCGCCGACATGGTGCTC
Organism: Cryobacterium sp. 10I5; assembly: GCF_035019865.1. Classification (NCBI taxonomy): domain Bacteria; kingdom Bacillati; phylum Actinomycetota; class Actinomycetes; order Micrococcales; family Microbacteriaceae; genus Cryobacterium; species Cryobacterium sp. 10I5. Next base: position 9,583 of record NZ_JASJVI010000025.1, on the reverse strand, counting down.
TCCCGCAGCCAGGACGGCTGGACCGCGAGCACCCCTCTCGAGGTCCTCACCGACGAGAACCGCAACGCGATTCTCGCCGTGGGCATGAACGGTGTCCCGCTCCCGCTCGAGCACGGCTACCCGGTGCGGCTGGTCGTGCCCGGCCTCTACGGCTACGTGTCGGCCACGAAGTGGGTCGTCGAACTCAACGTCACCCGGTTCGACCAGCACACCGCGTACTGGACCGACCGCGGCTGGTCCGAGCGGGGCCCGGTCAAGCTGTCCTCCCGGATCGACGTGCCGCGCTCGGGCGCCAGGGCCGGAGCCGGAACAGTGACCGTCGCGGGTGTCGCGTGGGCCCAGCACACCGGCATCCGCGGGGTGCAGGTGCAGGTCGACGGCGGCGCCTGGGAAGAGGCGACCCTCGCAGCGGCGATCTCGGCCGATACCTGGCGCCAGTGGACGTGGTCGTGGCCTGCGACGGCCGGCTCGCACACCCTCCGGGTCCGGGCGACGGATGCCGCCGGCCTTGTCCAGACGGATGTCCGCCAGGACGTCATTCCCGACGGTGCGACGGGTCTCGACGAGGTCACCGTCACAATCAAGTAGGGGCCGCGGCTCCACCCGCCCCTCGAGGCGACCTCCCTTCACCGAGGCAGGTCTGTGCACGTTGTGCACCGCTGCGCAAGCCCCGAGACAGCCCGGAATGCCGGGCGTATTCTCGTCAGAACATTCTGGCTGCCCGTTCCAGGGACCGCCTCAGCGCGAAAGGACCTATCATGCGCACCCAAGCCAACTTCACCGCCGCAGAGCTCCGGCACTTCGAGCGCCTTCTCCTCGAGGAACGCCACGACGCCTTCCTGGCCATGGGCCGCATGGACCAGACCCTCTCCGGGGTGCTCGACGCCCGCAACAGCGGCACCGACGACGACGAGCACGACCCCGACGGCCCGACGCTCACGATGGAGTGGTCCCGGATGTCGGGGGTGCACAGCGAGCTCGCTGCGAAGTCCGCGGCGATCGACCGCGCCCTCTCCCGGATCCGCGAGGGCGCGTACGGCCTCTGCGTGCGCCGCGGCGAGCCGATCAGCCACGAACGGCTCGAGGCCCGTCCGGCTGCGGAGCTCTGCATCGACTGCGCCCGCGAGGTCGAGGCCGGGGCGCGCTAGCAGCGCGGGAGCAGCGCATGCCGACGGTAGACGACGGCCACGACACCCACGAGCGGCGCCGCGAACCGCACTCCGGCCGCCACGGCGACGGCGAGCGCGAGCACCGTGCGCTGCCACGCGAGCAGGGTCCGTTCGGGCTGCAGTCCGGGGTCGAACGGATGCTCGGCGTCCTCCGGTGCCTCCGTCACGACCCCGCCCGCCGGCATCCGCTCACCGGAACTGACCGCCGTTCACGAGACGGCACCCCGTCACAGGACTGCGCCGCTTCACAAGACTGCGCCGCTTCACAGAAACAAGCCCGCGAAGATGAGCAGCCCGCCGACCACGATGCCGACGGCGAGCACGCCGGACAGCGCGGGGGCCGGCAACGGGCGGTCCTCGCGGAGGGCGCGTTCGATCCGGCTCCAGTTCAGCCAGGCGTGCACGGGCACGAGCAGGCCGAGCGCGAGGAAGAGGACGGCCGCCGCGACCCGGAAGTCACCCCGGAGCGGCAGTTCGAGCACCCCGAGACCGACGCCGACCGCGAGGAGGGCGAGCGCCGTGCGGATCCAGGCGAGGAAGGTGCGCTCGTTGGCGAGGCTGAACCGGGGGTCCGGTTCCCGGCCGTGTCCGTAGACCGACCGGGGAAACCGTCCTTCGGGTATCTTGCTAGACCTCGTCGGCGACGGGAGCGGCGAACTGCGAGTTGTAGAGGGCGAAGTACGCGCCCCCGGCGAGCAGCAGTTCCTCGTGCGTGCCCAGTTCGACGATCCGGCCGGACTCCATCACGAGGATGAGGTCGGCGTCGCGGATCGTGGAGAGCCGGTGCGCGATGACGAAGCTCGTGCGATCGGCGCGGAGCGCGCTCATCGCCTTCTGCACGAGCACCTCGGTGCGGGTGTCGACGGAACTCGTCGCCTCGTCGAGGATCAGCACGCTCGGCTTCGCGAGGAACGCCCGCGCGATCGTCAGCAACTGCTTCTCGCCGGCGCTGACGTTGCCGCCCTCGTCGTCGAGCACCGTGTCATAGCCGTCCGGCAGCGAGTGCACGAACCGGTCGACGTAGGTGGCGCGTGCGGCGGCCTGGATGTCCTCCTCCGACGCCTCGGGGCGGCCGTAGGCGATGTTCTCGCGGATCGTGCCGCCGAACAGCCAGGTGTCCTGCAGGACCATGCCCATCCTGCCGCGCAGGTCGTCCCGGGTCATCTTTGCGATGTCGGTTCCGTCGAGGGTGATCCGGCCGGAGTCGAGCTCGTAGAAGCGCATCATCAGGTTGACCAGGGTCGTCTTGCCCGCCCCGGTCGGCCCGACGATCGCGACCGTCTGGCCGGGTTCCGCGACGAGGTTGATGTGCTCGATGAGCGGCTGGTCTGCCGAGTAGCTGAACGAGACGTCCTCGAAGGTGAGCCGGCCGTGGTTGTCCGTCGGGCTCTCAGCGGGCTCGGGGTCTGCGGTCTGCTCTTCGGCGTCGAGCAGGCTGAATACGCGCTCAGCGGATGCGACGCCGGACTGCAGCAGGTTGGCCATCGATCCGAGTTGCGCGAGCGGCTGGGTGAACTGGCGGGAGTACTGGATGAACGCCTGCACGTCACCGAGCTGCATGGCGCCGGAGGCGACCTGCAGTCCACCGACGACGGCGATGCCGACGTAGACGAGGTTGCCGATGAACGTCATCGAGGGCATGATCAGGCCGCTGATGAACTGGGCGCCGAAGCTCGCGACGTAGAGTTCCTCGTTCTTGGCCGCGAAGCGTTCCTCGACCTCCTTCTGGCGTCCGAAGACCTTGACGAGGGCGTGTCCGGTGAAGGTCTCCTCGATCTGGCCGTTGAGCTCGCCGGTGTTGGTCCACTGGCCGACGAAGAGCTTCTGGGAGCGCTTCGCGATCAGCATCGTCGTCACGAGGGTGAGCGGGATCGTGACGAGGGCGATCAGGGCCAGGAGCGGTGACAGCAGGAACATCATCACGATCACGCCGACCACGGTCAGCAGGGACGTGACGATCTGGCTCATCGACTGCTGCAGGCTCTGCGAGACGTTGTCGACGTCGTTGGTCACCCGGCTGAGCAGTTCACCGCGCTGTACGGTGTCGAAGTACTTGAGCGGGAGCCGGTTGATCTTCGCTTCGATCTCGGCACGGAGGCGGAACACCGTGCGCTGCACGACGCCGTTGAGCACGTAGGCCTGGATCCAGCTGAACGCCGAGGACAGCACGTAGAGGATCATCGCCCAGAGCAGCACGGTGGAGAGAGCGGCGAAGTCGATACCGAGACCAGGGGTCAGGGTCATGCCGCTCAGCAGGTCGGCCTTGCCGGTGTCGCCGGAGGCGCGGAGGCCGGCGATGACCTGGTCCTGGGTGACCCCGGCGGGCAGCGCCTTCGAGACGATGCCGGCGAAGATCAGGTTGGTGCCCTGGCCGAGAAGGCGCGGGCCGATCACGGAGAAGGTCACGCTGATGACGGCGAGCACGACGACGACCAGGAGCCAGAGCCGTTCCGGCCGGAGCTTGCCCATCAGGCGCTTCGCGGAGGGGCCGAAGTTCATGGCCTTCTCAACGGGCATGCTCATTCCGCCCATGGGGCCGTGGCCGTGGCCGGGGCCGCGCCCGCCGCCTGGCCCGCGGGCCGGCACTGCCGCCGCGGGACGTTCGGTTGACTCGCTCATGCTGCTTCCTCCGCTGTGAGCTGTGAAGACACGATTTCCTGGTAGGTCGTGTTGGTGTCGAGGAGCTCCGCGTGGGTGCCCCGTCCGACGATCCGGCCGTCCTCGAGAACAAGGATCTGGTCGGCGTCGATGATCGTCGACACTCGCTGGGCGACGATGATCATCGTGGCCCCGTCGGTGCCGACCTTGAGGGCCGCCCGGAGCCGGGCATCCGTCGCGAGGTCGAGCGCCGAGAACGAGTCATCGAAGATGTAGATCTCCGGCCTCTTGACCAGGGCCCGCGCGATCGCGAGCCGTTGCCGCTGCCCGCCGGAGACGTTGGTGCCGCCCTGGGAGATGGGCGCGTCGAGGCCCTCGGGCATTTCTTCGACGAAGTCCTTCGCCTGGGCGATCGTGAGCGCCTGCCAGAGTTCGGATTCGGTCGCGTCGGGCTTGCCATAGAGCAGGTTGCTGCGCACGGTGCCGGAGAACAGGTAGGGCTTCTGCGGCACGAGGCCGATGTGGCCCCACAGCAGGTCCGGATTGAGCTCGCGCACGCCGACGCCGTCGACGAGCACGGTGCCGCTCGTCGCGTCGAAGAGCCGCGGGATCAGGTTGATCAGGGTGGTCTTTCCTGAGCCGGTGCTGCCGATGATGGCGGTCGTCTCGCCGGAACGGGCGAGGAAGCTCACGTTGCTGAGCACGGGCTGCGCGGCGCCGGGGTAGGCGAAGCCCACGTCGAGCAGTTCGAGCACTCCGTGGCCGATGGTCGCGTTGACCGGGTTGAGCGGCGGGACGACGCTCGACGGGGTGGCGAGCACCTCGCCGATGCGGTCGGCGGAGACGGTCGCGCGCGGGATCATCACGGCCATGAAGGTCGCCATCATGACGGCCATCAGGATCTGCATCAGGTAGCTGAGGAACGCGATCAGCGTGCCGACCTGCATCGAGCCGTCCTGGATCCGGAAGGCGCCGAACCAGATCACGGCGACGCTCGACACGTTCAGCACGAGCATCACGATCGGGAACATCAGCGCCATCAGGCGACCGGCGCGGAGTGCCACATCGGTGACGTCCTCGTTGGCGACGGCGAACCGGGCCGTCTCACGGTCTTCGCGCACGAAGGCGCGAATCACCCGGATGCCGGTGAGCTGTTCCCGGAGGACCCGGTTGACGGTGTCGATCTTGACCTGCATGGTGCGGAACAGGGGAATCATCCGGACGATGATGAGCCCGACGGCGATGAGGAGAACCGGAACGCTCACGGCGATCAGCCAGGACAACTGCACGTCCTGGCGGATGGCCATGATCACGCCGCCGATCGAGAGGATCGGGGCGGAGACCATCAGGGTCGAGGTCATCAGCACGAGCATCTGCACCTGCTGCACGTCGTTCGTGGAGCGGGTGATCAGCGACGCGGCGCCGAACCGGGTCACCTCCTGCTCGGAGAACTCACCGACCCGGGTGAAGACCGCGCCGCGCAGGTCGCGGCCCAGGGCCATGGCCGACTTCGCGCCGAAGTAGACGGCGATGATCGAACAGACGATCTGCGCCAGGGTGATCAGCAGCATCAGGCCGCCGGTGCGGAGGATGTAGCCGGTGTCGCCGGTGGCGACGCCCTGGTCGATGATGTCGGCGTTGAGCGTCGGCAGGTACAGGGAGGCGATCGACTGCGCGAGCTGGAACACCACCACCGCCGTCAGGAGCCGCCAGTATGGCCGTAAGTACTTCACGAGTAATTTCCAGAGCATCGGGTCTCCTAGGGCAAAGCGGGGATAAGGGTGGAGGCTGTGGCCGGCGCGGACGCCGGGAAGGTTGTGTCGACGAGTGACGAGCCGGTCGCGGTCGAGCCGGGCGCCGGGATGCCGTCGATCCCGTGCAGGATCAGGGCGGCGATCTCGGCGTCGTCGAAATCGGGGCCGTTGCGGACGTGAGGGACCGACGCGGCCAGGGTCAGCATCCGGATCACCTGGGCCGCCCGCTCGGCGGACACCGTGAGCCGGTCGAGGTCCGGCGCGAGGATCCGCGCGATGATCTCGGCAAATTCCCGCCGGGAGTCGTCGCTGGGGTGCGGGCCGCGGTGCCCGATCACAGACATCAGGCTGAACACGGTCGTGAACCGGTCCCGCATCAGGGCGACGATCGCGGTAATGCGTTCCTCGAGGGGCAGGGTGGTGTCGATGCCGCGCAGCCGACGCCGGAACGGCTCGGGGTCGACCTGCCGGGCGACGACCGCATCGATCAGGTCGTCCTTGCTGTCGAAGGCCCGAAAGATGGTGCCCTCTGCGATGCCCGCCCGGTCGGCGATCTGCCGGGTCGTGACGGCGTTCCCGTGCTCCAGCAGCAGCGGCAGGGTCGCGTCGATGAGCATCGCCCTCCGGTCCTCGACCGGCAGCGGCTTGGCACGGGGCGGCTTGGCTGACATGCTCTCAGCATAGATGAGTGAGCGCTCACTCACAAGCGGATGCCCGCCGAATTTCTCGTGAACGGCCGTCGGCATTCACGATTCGCTTGCGCTTGCAGAATGAGTGAGTGTACAGTCACTCACATGCCAGCCCCCGCCGTTCGCCTGTCCACCGCCGAAGCTCGCCGATCGATCGTGATCGACAGCGCCATCCAGGTGTTCTCGCTGACCGGCTACCTCGGCACACCGATCGCGGCGATCGCCGAACACGCCCGCATCTCCCCCGCCTACGTCTCCAAGCTGTTCCCGAACAAGGAGGCGCTCTTCGTCGCCGCACTCGACGAGTGCTTCGACCGCGCCGGGGCAGCCCTTTCCCGCGGGGCGGAGACCAGCGTCGACCGGAGCCCCGACGGCATCCTCTCCGCGATGGGCGGGGCGTATGCCGATCTGATCGCCGACCGGTCGCTACTGATGCTCCAGGTGCACGCACAGTCCGCAGCCACCGTTCCCGAGATCGGTGCGGCGCTCCGGCGCGGTATCGAGGCGATCACGACCATGGTCCGCTCGAGCTCCGGAGCCACGGACGAGGCCGTGCAGCGCTTCGTCGCCTACGGCCAGCTCTGCCACCTCATCGTCACTACCGGACTCGACGAGGTGCCGGCCGAGTGGGCGCGCCTGCTCACGGCCGGCATCCGCCACCCCTGACCGGCCACCCTGCACCGGGTGCCGCAGCCCGACCCGGAATTCGTCTCGCATTCTTACTCTCGCAATCAGTGAGTGATCAGTCACCCACCTCCGTATCCCAACCGACACCGACACCAGGAGAACACCATGACGAACAACATCCGGCCCGAAATGACACCCGCGACGGCCCCCGCTTCACCGAACTCGTCGCCCACCCTCACGACCGAGATCGTGCTGCCCGGCATCGTCGAACCGGACGGCTTCCAGATCCGGCGACGGATGCTGCCGGCTCCGTCCCGCGGCCAGGCGCGGGTGCGTGTCGAGGCGAGCGGCATCTCGTTCGCGGAACAGTCGATGCGCCGCGGACGCTACCCCGGCCAGCCGAAGTTCCCCTTCGTTCCCGGCTACGACCTCGTCGGTGTCGTCGAGGCGGTCAGCCCAGGAACGGATCCCGGTCTCGTCGGGCGTCGTGTCGCCGCCGCGACCAAGACCGGTGGTTGGGCGAGCGACGCGCTCGTGCCCGCCGCAGACCTCGTGCCCGTGCCCGCCCTGCTCGATGCAGCACTGGTCGAGTCCGTCATCGTCAACGGGATCACCGCCTGGCAGATGCTGCACCGGAAAGCACGCGTGAGGGGCGGCCAGACCATCCTCGTGCACGGTGCGAGTGGCGGGGTCGGCACGATCCTCGTGCAGCTCGCCATCCACTCGGGAATCCGGGTGATCGGCACGGCAGCTCCCCGGCACCACGACGCCCTCCGTGACCTCGGGGTCGAGCCGGTCGACTACACCGACCCGAACCTCGCTGCCCGCGTCCGCGAACTCGCCCCCGGCGGCGTCGACGCCGCCTTCGACCACCTCGGCCTCGCGAGCGCACGACTCTCGAAGAGCCTGCTCGCCCGCGGCGGCACCCTGGTGTCGTACGGCATAGCCTCTGCCCTCAAGGACACCGGGTCGCTCCTGCCGCTCTTCATCGGGCTGCTCGCCCGGCTCACTCTCTGGAACACCCAGCCCAACGGCCAGCGAGCCCTGTTCTACGATTTCTGGGCCGGGCGCCGGATCATGCCGGCCGCCTTCCGCAGGCACCACAGGGAGGACCTCACCGCGGTCCTCGACCTTGTCGAACGCGGGATCGTGACCCCGCAGATCGCCGCACGGTTCCCCCTCATGGAGGCCGCGGAGGCGATGCGCCTCGCCGAGTCGCGCACCGTGCTCGGCAAGGTGGTCCTGCTCCCCTGAGGCGCGGTATCCGCCCGCCCGCTCTGTTCCCACTTCGAAACGCAGGACATCCGGGCCGTTGAGGCCACCACAGCCTCAGCGGCCCGATTCTCCTGCGTTTCGTACGGCTTGACGGACCGGGCACGGATGCGGCGCCTCCCCACCAGGCGCGGCTCACGCCGGGTTTTCCCGAGGTCCGAAACCCGCCAGAGGCACGCGCGGCCCCCGACTACAGTCGAACCATGGACAGCATCCCGACCGCCTTGATCCGTCTCCCCAGCCCCATCGGCCGGCTGGAACTCACCGGCGACGACGTCGGCGTCCTCACGCTCTCAATCGAGCGCGAGGGGCACCTGCCGCTCGAAGACCAGCCGGAGCACCCCTCCCCCGTTCTCGAGGAGGCAGCGAAACAGCTCACCGAGTACTTCGCCGGCACCCGCTCCCGATTCGACGTTCCGCTGCACCTCGCGGGCGGCACCGCATTCCAGCGCGCGGTCTGGGCCCGCCTCGACGAGCTCGACTACGGCACGGTCACGAGCTACGGCGAACTCGGCCTCTCCATCGACCGGCCGGGTTCCGGGCGCGCGATCGGTGGGGCCGTCGGCGCGAACCCGTTGCCGATCCTGATCGGCTGCCACCGCGTGCTTGCGAGCAACGGCCGCATCACCGGCTACAGCGGTGGCAGTGGTATCCCCACCAAGGAGTGGCTGCTCGCGCACGAGGGCATCGAGTACCGTTCGTGATCGACCCGGTGCCCGCAACCGGTGCTGTCGTAGCCGCTGCGGCGGCACCGCTCGCTCTTCGCACGGGCGAGGACGGCATCGTTCGCTGCGCGTGGGCCAACGGCGACCCGGAGTACCGCCGGTACCACGACGAGGAGTGGGGTCGCCCCCTCCGCGACAACGAACGGCTCTTCGAGAAGCTCTGCCTCGAGGGATTCCAGGCCGGGCTCTCCTGGATCACGATCCTCCGTCGCCGGCCGGCCTTCCGGGAGGCGTTCCACGGTTTCGACGTCGACCGAGTCGCGGCCATGACCGAATCCGACGTCGAGCGGCTCCTCGCCGACGCCGCCATCATCCGGCACCGCGGCAAGATCGAGGCCGCGATTGGCAATGCCCGGGTCACCCAGGGCCTCGGCGAGAGCCTCAGCGAGCTGATCTGGAGCTTCGCACCTCCCGCGCGTGCTGCCCGGCCGCGGGAACTCGGCGACGTGCCGGCGATCACCCCGGAGTCGACGGCGCTCAGCACAGAACTCCGCACCCGCGGCTACCGTTTCGTCGGCCCGACGACGATGTACGCGTTCATGCAGTCCGCCGGTCTCGTCGACGACCATATCGTCGGCTGCCACCGCGCCTCCTGACCCAGCGCCCTGGGCGTCGCGTCCGCTGGCCGCCGCGGGGCGCCGGGCCCCGGGCTGTGTAACCGCGCCACCGCATCCGCCGCCGAGCCGCGCTTCCTCAACCGCCCACGCGCCAGAAGCGCCGCTTCGCGCCAAGCCTGCCTGGCGCGAAGC